>JAFGAF010000194.1 GCA_016933815.1 Prolixibacteraceae bacterium | reverse complement strand
TGTATTTTACAATGAAAATTATTTTTTCCTTTTGCGTCGTAACCTTAACCAAGCGCCCGAACCTATGGCCATAAAGCCAATTAAGCTTGCAATAAGCGGAACAGGTACTACGCCGCTGCCCGATCCTGCTAAAATTGGTGTGTTAGGCATAGGGGCAGAAACAGTGCCCCCTAAGGTTACCGAAGGTTCATCATCGTCTACCGAAACCGATATCCATGCGTAATATAAATCAGTACCAATATAATACTGAACGCCAATGTAGCCGTTTGGTGTAATATAAAATGGTGCTGATGGCGGAGAAACAAGAGAATTATTGTATGCAATTAAACCGCCTTCATACCACCATGAGTTCGTTGGAGGAGTACTTCCAATGCTAGTGCCATATGGGAGAATGTCTACCCAATCCGGTCTTTCTGTGAGTGTTGGTGTTGGCGATGGACTTCTTGGCTCTTCATCTACAATTAAAATTAGGTTGCCACTATTGTATGATTGAATATAGCAACTGTAATCAATTTCACCCGATGAACTGTAATACGAGAAGTAAACAGTGAAGTCAGGTGTTTCATCACCATCCAAATCGATATCACCATATGTGTTCGATGAGTTAAATGTGTGTGGCAGTTCAACAAATGAAGGTAAAGCCGAGGCCGATAAAGTCAGTATCAAGCCTAGCATAAGCATTAAAGTTGAGTTTTTCTTCATATTTTAAATGGTTTAATTGTTAAGAGTTAACTTGTTAATTGTAAGGCTCAAATATACAGAAAAATATAGTTTATGTGCAAATTTTTTATTAAACCATAATTATTTATTTTCTTCAAGTCTTTCTTCGAGTTTTTCGAGGTAGGTTTCTTCGGCTGGATAGCCTTTTTCAATAGCTTTATCTAAGCTCTGTTGGGCCTCTTCGAACAGTCCTGTTTCAAAAAGGCTTTTCGACTTGAAGTACCATACCTCATCGTATTCATCTTTTAATGCAATAACTCTGTCGAATGTTTCAATGGCCTCGTTAAATTGCAAGCCAAAATACAGGGCTACCCCTTTTATCCGAAGCAGGTCGGTATCGTCGGGGTTTGTTTCAAGCGCCTTTTGGGCAAATAAAAGAGCTGTGTTATGGTTTTCGGCTTGATTGTACATGCTGGCAATGTTTTTGTTCAAAGCAAAATGGTTTGAATCAATATCGTATGCCTTCGAAAAGTCGCTGTGTGCTTCATAAAGCTGCTTAAGCCTTAAATGTGCAATTCCCCTGTTCACCAAGCCTTCGAAATGCAAAGTGTCAATGCTCAATACTTTATCTAAATCGGGTATCGCTTTCTTGTATTCTTTCTTTAAAAAATAATAAATAGCACGGTTGTAATAGGGTTTTTCGAGCCTTGGATAGCGATTGATGAGTATTTGTAAATCGGCCAGGCCTTTTTCGTCCTGCTTGTTGGCCAAATAGTAGCTAGCCCTGTTAAGCCTGGGTTCAACATTGTTTTCGTCAATTTTTAGTGCTTGGTTGTATAGTTTCTCTGAGTTTTTCCATACCGGCATGTAATTCACCGAAATGCTGCCCCATATCAACAAAATGACTGTTGCAAGCGAAACAGCAGCTTTCGCCTTTAATTTGTTCAGAAAGCTTACAACTAACAGCAGCAAGCCCAATATCGGCAGGTACATGTACCTGTCGGGTACAAAAGTGGCCAAAGTATAGTCGGTTTGAATTAAGGCAGGTGAAATGCTGATTAGGAAAAAACTTGTGCCAAAAAGGGCAATTTTGTTTTTTCGTTGAACCCAAATAAGAACACTAAATGTAATAATTCCCAAAAAAGGCAGCAAAGGCAAAAGGTTTTTGTATTGATTGAGCAATAATGTTCGAGGATAAAATACGGTTTGCGATGTAGCTAAAACGAACTGTTTCAGCCAAAAGAACACCCTGAAGGCGGCTACACAAAGCACTTTTATTAGCTTTGGAAAATGGTCGATAGTTGAGGGATAATAGGGATTAGCAGCATGGATGGGTGCTAGTGTTTCCTCCAAAAGGCCAAAGGGATTGCCAAGCATCCCGAATAGCCAAAAACCGGCTGCAGTTACAATAATTAAAGGCAGGTAGTATCTTACCTTCGATATGCGGGTTTGCTGTTTGTTAAGCAAATCGATTAACAGGATTGCTGCAATGAACGTTATCCCCATCGATTTTGAAAAAATACTTAAGGTGCCCGATAAAAGGCTGAGCCAGTAAAATTTCTTTTTGTGGCTTGTAAGCCATTGAAAATAAAAAAGCATTCCGCTTAAATAGAAAAAACTAAAAAGCATATCTTTTAAATCGATGACCCAAGCAACTGATTCAACATGCAGCGGATGTATGCTGAATGCCAATGCCACAAAGCTTGCTAGCCATTTTTTTCGTTTGTTGGATATGGCTGTAGTTTCAAAAATGCGAATGCACAAAAAGAAAACTAGTACAACATTTGCAGCATGAAAAAGTACATTGCTCATATGAAAAACAATAGCATTAAAGCCAAATAATTCGTTCAAAACACGCCAAAAAATGAACGAAACAGGGAAATAATCGCGTTGACCAAGTTTATATTGTAACAGTTCCGAAATTGGTGTATTGGTGTCGGCAATAACTTTGTTTTGTGTGATAAAAGTGTTGTCGTCGAAATTGAGGAATTCGAACGAAAAAGTGTAACTCCAAAAAGCGATGGTAAAAAAGCCTAGCAACAAGGCAATGCCCTTTGTAGTGAAGATTGATTCAACGTTTTTGTGTTTGCCGAAAGTTGCCATTTAGTTTCTTTTTGAATTATTCAAGCAATCAAAAATAAGGCTTAAAAATACGATTTTAAAATAACTGCTTAATATTTTGTTATTTTGCACCTTCAAAAATTTCGAACAAAACCGATGGCCAATAAACGTAAGCTAAAAATTGAACAGTTGTTATACAAGATATTTGTTTGTACTCTTTTGTTGATTGCTTTTAATGTTAAAGCACAAACAACCGATAATTCTGATTCGCTTCAAGTTGTTTTCAGCCACAAAGCTGGCTTTTATGAAAGTTTTTTTACACTAAGTTTATCAGTACCCGATAATCGTTTCGATTTTGTTTATACCATTGATGGCAGCAATCCGCAAACATCGTCAACTGCCAGGCAAGGCGGCAAGTTTAAAGAGTTGAGCATTAACCCGACTTTTACTTCAGGACGACCCAAAACACCTTGTTTTATTGTTCGTGCAGCACTTAAAAATTCAAATGGTGAAATTGAGTTGCCGGTAACAAATACATACATTTTCTTGAACGAAGTGATCAAACAAAAGCATCCGGGAGGTAATTGGCCAACTTTTAACGTGAACGGCCAAATTATCGATCTCGAAATGGACGACGATGTTACCAATAGTTCGCAATATCGTCACCAAATGACCGATGCCCTTAAAGCCATCCCCTCGGTTTCGGTTGTTACCGACCTGGAGGCGCTTTTCGATTCCGAAAAAGGTATTTACGTTAATGCTTGGGGGCACGGTCCCGAATGGGAACGCTTTTGTTCGGTCGAACTCATTAATGCCAATTCAATATCAGCGTTCAATGTGAATGCCGGATTGAGGATCAGAGGTGGATGGAGCCGTCACAACGATTATCCCAAACATGCTTTTCGCTTATTTTTTAGGGAAGAATATGGCGCTGCAAAACTTGATTACCCCTTGTTTGAAACTGAAGGGGTTAGTGAATTTGATAAAATTGATTTGCGTTGCGCACAAAATTATGCATGGAGCAACGGGCAAAGCCGCAATACAATGGTAAGGGAAGTTTTCTCTCGCGATTCGCAGCGCGATATGGGACAGCCATATACCCGAAGTCGTTATTATCACTTGTATTTAAATGGCATGTATTGGGGGATTTATCAAACACAGGAACGCTCCGAAGCGCGTTTTGGCGAATCGTACTTTGGTGGCAGCACCGACGATTACGATGTGGTTAAAGTGAATACCGACAGTTATCAGTACGATATTGAAGTTACCGATGGGAACCTCGATGCTTGGGAAAATCTTTGGCGGAAATGCGAAAAAGGGTTTAAAAACAATGCCGATTATTATGCCCTCGAAGGAAAAGATAAAAATGGAGTGCAGGTTAAAGGACTGGAAAAACTGCTCGACATTGATAATCTTATCGATTACATGATTTCCATTTTTTATACGGGTAATTTCGATGCTCCAACCTCGGCTTTTAGAAGCAACCGCGATCCAAATAATTTTTATGCCCTTTATAGGCGCGACGATAAATCGCAAGGTTTCATTTTTTTTAACCACGATGCCGAACACAGCCTTATGCACGAAGCCTTAAGCCCGGGTAAAGGCCTTTATGAAAACCGTGTTGAGCCTAATGGAATGTATGTCGATAATTTCAATAAATTTCATCCTCAATGGCTGCATCAAAAATTGAGCGAAAATGCCGAATACAGGCTTCGTTTTGCCGACAGAGCTTACAAGCATTTCTTTAACGATGGTGTTTTTACGCCTCATAAAGCCGAAGAGCGTTTTATGGAACGTGCTAAACAAATCGAAACAGCCATAATTGCTGAATCGGCCCGTTGGGGTGATGCAAAACGTGGCAATAACCCATACACAAAGGATGGCCACTGGCTGCCCGAAATAGAGTCGGTGTGCAGCGAGTTTTTTCCTTACCGTACCGACATTGTTGTCGATCAACTCATCGATGCCGGTTTATTTCCTTCGGTTTCAACAGTAGTATTTAAAGTCGATGGTGTTAAAGCTGAAAGCGAAAAAGTATATTTCCAGCAAAGAGCACAAGTAAATATTGCTTCGTTAACATCAACCGATAAAGTATATGTAACCACCAATGGCACCGACCCTCGTTTAGTTGGTGGTACGGTAAATCCCGATGCACGTTTGGTTAACTCTGATGAATTGTTTGCTGTAAATGGAACAACCATTTTTAATGTGAGGGTGTTACGAGGATCGAAATGGAGCGCTTTAAGCACTCTCAATTTGGTGAAGCATTACGAAGATTATTTCAACCTGCAAGTTACCGAGCTGTATTTTTGGCCTCCCGATTCGATTGTTGGTGCCGATACCATTTCGGGGAAAAAATTTGAATTTATTGAATTTAAAAATATTGGTGGCTACGCTGTCGATTTATCGCGGTTGAAGTTTTATTCTGCAATCGATTTTCAGTTTCCGCCCAATGCTGTTTTGTATCCCAATCAGTTTTATGTTGTTGCAGCCAATTCAAAATGGTTTTTCGAACGTTATGGTAAAAGCGCATCGGCTATTTTCAAAAAAGCGTTCTCGAACGATGGCGAAGTGATTGCCATTATTGCCGACGATGGTCGCATTGTTGCCCCCTTTGCTTACTCGCAACAAAACACTTGGTATGCAGCTTGTGCAGGTACAGGTTATACTATGGCGGCTGCCGAAGTTTATCCAATTGGCGATCCGGCCAACGATATTTTTTGGAAAGTTTCGACATTTATGCACGGGTCTCCTTTTGCCGACGATACGCGCTTTAAGCTTTCCGACGATGTTTATGATGATAATCTGTTTAGCGGGTTAAGTGTATACCCTAATCCTGTTAGCCAATTTTTAAATATTGAAGGATTTGATGGGCAAAGCGTCGATGTTGAGATTTACAATATAGCCGGGTCAAAGGTTTATGGAGAAAATTCAATTGGCAGGGCAGTTGTCGATCTACAGCAATTGGGTATTGGTGCAGGTATGTTAATTCTAAAGCTGAGCGCTAACGGGCAGCAAACATTCCGTACGGTAATTTATCAACCTTAAAAAATAGCTATTTCAAGCTGATGTTTGAGTAATCAACACGGGTGTCGAAATAACGCTCAGTAATCAAATCTAATATTCTTATCACGTCATCGTATTCTTCTGAACGGAGCAGTTCAACTCTTAAATCCCTGAAGTTGGGCAAAGCCGGAAAGTAACGGGCAAAATGGCGGCGCATTTCAAAAATTGCCCTGCGCACATCGTCTTTCCATTCGGCCGAAATGGTAAGCTGATCTTTTACATTCTGAACAACCTCGGGAACAGTTGGTGGTGGCAGTATTTCGCCGGTTTCGAAATAATGTTTGATTTCTTTAAAAATCCACGGCCGGCCAATGGCACCACGGCCAATCATTAGCGCATCCACACCGGTTTGTTGCCATAGCTTTTCGGCTTTTAAAGGGCCTGTGATATCACCGTTACCAATTATTGGAATATGCATTCGAGGATTGTTTTTCACCTCACCAATGAGGCTCCAGTCGGCCTCTCCGGTGTATAGCTGGCTGCGTGTACGGCCATGTATGGCCAGTGCTTTTATTCCTGTATCTTGCAAGCGTTCGGCAACATCAACTATTTGTTTTGTATGCTCGTCCCAGCCCAAACGTGTTTTTGCCGTTACAGGAAGTTTAACAGCGTTAACAATTTGGCGTGTCATTTCAACCATTTTGGGTACATCGAGCAACATGCCGGCACCTGCTCCCTTTTTAACAATGCGTTTCATTGGGCAACCATAATTGATGTCGATAAAATCGGGATTGAACGATTCGGCTACTTTGGCTGCTTCAACCATTGAGTCGATGTTGTGTCCAAAGATTTGAATGGCAACAGGGCGGTCAAAATCGAACAAAGTCATTTTAAGCTTCGTTTTTTTAACGTCGCGAATAAGTGCTTCGCTCGAAATAAATTCGGTGTACATTACATCGGCTCCGTATTTTTTACACATGTAACGGAACGATTTGTATGTTACATCTTCCATGGGTGCCAGGAAGAGCGGACGTTTTCCCAATTCGATATTACCAATTTGCATGGGGGCAAAAATACAAATAATGTGTTATTTCGAAAGCATCATAATATTATACCCATTCTTCACTTAGTATCTCACCTTTAATGCTTACCACCAATGCTTTAACCGGAACGTTGCGGTAGGTCATTTGTTTGGCTTCTTGCACCAAACGGAGCAGACCGCCACAACAAGGCACTTCCATCATCATAACGGTGATGGTATTCACTTTGGCCTGGTCAATTAGCATGGCCAGTTTGTTGATGTAACTTTCGGCTCCTGAATCGAGTTTTGGGCAAGCAATAACCAAACTTTTTCCTTTTAGCCATTCGGTGTGGAAATTACCCATCGAAAAAGCAACACAATCGGCTGCAACCAACAAATCTCTTTTTTGGAAATACGAAGCCATCGGGTTGATAAGGTGAAGTTGAACAGGCCATTGCCTCAATTGCGATGGTTGTGCTTGCGTGTTACCGGCCAAACTAAAGCCGGCAGCTTCAAAAGCAACAGGTTTTGATCCGGGGCAACCGCCAGTGGCACAGCCTTCGTTTGCTTGTGGTTTGGTATTCAGTACTTCGTCAATTACATCATCGATATTAAATGATACATTGCTTTTGTTGTTCCTCAGATAGTTGAATCCCTCATTCAGAAAAGCAATTTCATTGTGGTCGTGTAAATGCTTTAAGTGTGCAACTACGGTATTTTTGCCCTTAATAACCATGTCTTTCATGACCTCGGTTTCGTTGTAGGCAACAGCTTCGCGCTTTTCAATTGTAATGGCACCTTCGGGACAGTGGCCAATACATGCTCCAAGTCCGTCGCAAAGTAAATCGCTTACCAGTCGCGCTTTTCCATCAATAATTTGCAATGCACCTTCGTGGCAGTTGGGCACGCATAGTCCGCATCCGTTACATAAATCTTCGTCAATTCTTACAATTTCCCTTATCATTACCATTTAAATTAAATTACGATACAAAACTACTTTTGCCTTGCCCAAAAACTTGTCACATTTGTTACATTTGAAAAAATTTTTTGAATGGAAATCAAATTAACATCAACATCGTTGTTCAAGGGCTTAAATGAAGATGAAATTGATATTTTGCTTTCGAAAATAACTTTTCAACGAAAACAATTTTTGAAAAATACTTTGATTGTTAGCCAGGGCGAGAACTGCGACAGGTTGATGCTATTGATCGAAGGAAGTGTAAAAGGCGAGATGATGAACCAAGCCGGAAAAAGCCTAAAAATTGAAGATATGGATGCTCCGCGCGTTTTGGCTTCGGCATTTATATTTGGCAAGCGAACAGTTTTTCCGGTAAATATTACGGCTTTAACCGATGTGAAATTTTTGATAATTCCTAAGCCCGAATTGCTTCGCTTACTCAGGTTGAACGATGTACTGCTTCAAAATTTTCTGGGAATGGTGTCGTCGAGGGCGCAGTTTTTATCAGAAAAGTTACGTTTTCATTCTTTCAAAGTTTTAAGGGCAAAAGTGGCCAATTACCTTATCGACGAGTCGCAACAACAATCGAGTTTTAAATTAAAACATTCGCAAAACGAACTGGCCGAACTTTTTGGTGTGGCGCGGCCTTCAATCGGACGTGCTTTTTTACAATTGCAGGACGATAAGATAATCGACATAAGGTACAAACAGGTAACAATTATCGACAAACAAAGGCTTTTAGAAGCCTGTAACGAATAAAAAAATTTACAGATGAAACTTGTTTTTGCAACAAACAATCAACACAAACTTACCGAAGTACGCAGTATATTGGGCAACAAATTCGAAATATTGAGTCTTGCCGATATTGGCTGCAACGATGATATACCCGAAACAGCCGAAACGCTCGAAGGTAACGCTTCGATTAAAGCGTGGTACGTAGCCCGTAACTATGGAATGAATTGTTTTGCCGACGATACAGGCCTCGAAGTGGAAGCGCTCGATATGCGCCCGGGGGTATATTCGGCGCGTTATGCAGGCTCCCAAAAAAGCTCTTCCGATAATATGAACAAGCTGCTTTTTGAACTTGACAAAATAAATAACCGCAAAGCACGTTTTAGAACTGTAATTTCGTTGATCATCGATAACGAAGAGAAGCTTTTTGAAGGCATTGTTGATGGAAATATAATTTCAGAAAAGCTTGGCGACGAGGGCTTTGGCTACGATCCCTTATTTAAACCTTTGGGCTACGAGCAAACTTTTGCACAAATGGATATCGATGAAAAAAACAAGATCAGCCACAGGGGCCGAGCAGTTGAAAAATTAATTGCATATTTGCAAAAGCTTGAAGATTAAAACATAACTATGAAGAAAATATACCTGTTTCTATTTTTAGTGCTATCTACATGGTTTACAACAGCCCAAAGCTCACAAAGGGTTTGGAATTACCATTTATCGAATATCAGGAGTTTTGAGGTAGTACAAGGCGATGGGAAAATTTATTTTTTATCCGAAGGTGGTATTTTTTATTACAACCTCGAAGATAGCAGGGTGAAATCGTTCAGTAAAGTGGATGGTTTGTCGGGTTCCGATATCCGAAAAATTGAATACAATCACCAAACCAAAAGCCTTATTGTGCTGTACGAAAGCTCAATGATTGATGTGGTTTTTGAAGACAAAATCTACAGCCTTTCCGATATTCAACGTAAAAACATTGTTGGCAACAAGTTAATATATGGGGCAGCCTGCCACAACGAACTCTGTTATTTGGCTTGTGGCTTCGGAATAGTTGTGGTTGATTTAATTAAGCTTGAAATTAAAGATTCATTCATTATTGGCGATAATGGCGAGTACATGCAAATTTTTGACGTAGCTGTCGATAATGAAAATATTTATGCCGGAACGCCAAACGGAATTAAATATGCTCCATTGAATTCGCCCAATTTGCTCGATTACAACAACTGGACGTACATCGATAACATTAATGTTGAACGCTATAATTTTAACATGCTCGAGTATGGTGCCGATCGTATTTGGGCGGTTCATAAGAGCGAAGAATGGCATGGCGACCGTACCGTAAGCCGTCACGATGCCGATACTTGGTATTACGAACAACGAAATGTTCCGGTTGTGAACAGCCTGAACATTAAAGGCGATTTTTTGGTGTACTCGGGGCGCAATAACGACGATGAAAACTTTATTTACATTCACCAGAAAAACGTAGGGCCTTATGCCGAAATTACTACCTATCCGTTTGTTACCGACAGCTTAAAAATCGATCCTCGTTCAGCAATTATCGACCAAGACGGAACCATTTGGATTGCCGACTATAACTATGGCGCAATAAAGGTGAGCAACAACAATTTCGAACAAATTACGCCCGAAGGGCCAATTGAGAACACTGCCTTCGATTTGCATTATTCAAACAACATGCTTTGGGTAGCATCGGGTGGTTACGATTTGGCTTGGAACTCGCTCTATAATAAAGCTCTAATCCAGTGTAATAATCAGGGTGACTGGTCTTATTACAATCAAAGTACTCATACAGCTTTAAACCAGCATCGCGATGTTGTTCAGGTGCTTAGTTATCCCGGTCAGCCCAATAAGGTTCTGGCTGCTACATGGGGCGGCGGAATCCTCGAATTCGAAAACGGCAAATTAATTAACGAATACAACAATCAAAATTCAACATTAAAAAGCATACAGCCGGGGTATTATACACGTGTTGGTGGAATGGATTTCGATAAAAATGGCAACCTTTGGGTGAGCAACTCCGAAGTTGAAGATGTTTTGCACGTTAAAAAAGCCGATGGTACATGGAAATCATTTCAATTACCCGAGATAGCCTACAACTACAAAATAGGCAAGGTGCTTGTAACTTCAACCGATCAGGTTTGGATTGTAGTGCCTCGCGAAAAAACTTATGGATTGTACGTAATGAGTGCCGATGGTACCCAAAAGAAACACCTTAATGTGATGAGCTATTTTTCGAATGGCGAAGATGAGATCTTTGTTAACATGAACAATGTTTACGATATTGTAGAGGACAATGAAGGCAACATTTGGGTGGGCACGTCGAAAGGTATTGCTGTTTATAACGATCCTGAAGAAGTATTCAATAAAGATCCTTATTATGCTACACGTCCAAGTGTCGATCGTAACGATGGCATCTATCATCCCTTGCTCGAAACCGAAACGGTAACATCGATTGCTGTTGACGGAGGAAATCTTAAGTGGTGCGGTACACGTAATTCGGGGCTGTACCTTGTTTCGGCCGATGGAACCAACGAAATTCAAAATTATACAATCGATAACTCCGATATTATTTCAAATGGCATTGTTAATCTCGAGTACGATGGCGATAACGGGGTAATGTATGTGGCTACCAATTTAGGCTTGGTATCGGTTCAAACCGACTCACGCAATGCATTCGAGCGCTTTACGAACGTGTATGCCTATCCGAACCCGGTAAGGAGCAATTACGAAGGCAGTATTTACATTACCGGTTTAATGGAGAATACCAACGTAAAAATTACGACCATTAGTGGCAGGTTGGTTTACGAAACTACCTCGGTAGGAGGTAGGGCAGTGTGGGATGGAAACGACCTGGCCGGCAATCGTGTTCACACCGGAGTTTATCTGGCGCTTTGTGCTACCGAAGATGGCAGCGAATCGGCTGTTGCAAAAATTGTTTTTGTACGATGATTGTAAAAACGAAAGCAATTGTACTGCATTTGGTTAAGTATGCCGAAAGCAGTGTAATTGTTACAGTTTATACTTTAGGGAATGGCCGGCAAGCTTATTTGATTAACGGGGTACGAAGCTCAAAATCGAAACAAAAACCGGCATTGTTGCAACCCATGTTTCTGCTCGATGTTGAAGCATATCATAAACCCGGTCGCGAAGTGCATCGATTGAAAGAATACAAGTTATCCGGTGTCTATCAGGCTATTCCGTTCGATGTTGTAAAAAGTACCATCGCCATTTTTATTGGCGAAATACTGTACAAAGTGCTTCGCAGCGAAGAAAGCGATGAGCACCTCTTCAATTTTATTAGCCAATCGTTCATTTATTTTGATACACTCGAGAACGGTGCATCCAATTTTCATTTGTGGTTTCTGATTCAGTTGTTGGGGCATCTGGGTTTTAAGATAAACGCCAATCATTCATCAGTTTTGCAGTGGTTCGACATGAAAACTGGGCAGTTTGTGCCTTTTCGACCCAATTTTCCCAACACGCCCGACACCGAAGAATCGGGGCAAATAGCAGAGCTTGTTAATCTCGACATTGAACATATTGGGCAATATCTGCTAAACGGCAAACAACGTGCCCGCCTGCTCGAAATAATTATTGAGTACTACTCGCTACACATCGATGGTATGGGGCAAATCAACTCACTACGAATAATGCAGCAAATTTTCGAGTAAGTCAAAAAGTTGTATATCTGCACGATAACTGCGTTTCCCGAAAAACATCATTCATTTCAACATTTATCATGTAACTTTTGGCCGTCGTAATGGAACATACTAAACGAATGCAAAACCAAGTGATGACAAAACAAACTGTATTTATGCTGCTGTACGAGCCTATTCACGCAAGGCTGTCGAACTTTTGCCGAAGCATGGCGGGCAACCGCTCTGATGCCGAGGATTTATTGCACGACACCATTACCGCAGCTTTTGAGCAGTTTGAAAAACTTGAAAGCACCGAACGTTTTGCCGCTTATTTGTTTACCATAGCCAGTAACCTTTTTAAAAAGCAGTTGCGCCGCAAAAAGTTTAAAGGCGCATACAACGAAAAGGAAGCATTGTTGCTTGAAGACCTGAACTTAAGTTCCGAAATGAAGGCCGAAATGGCAATGGTACTACAACGTATGGACCAACTCCCCAAATTACAGCGGGAGGCGCTCATCCTCTTCCACATTAGCGATTTGCCTTTGGAAGAGATATGCAACATTCAAGGAGGAAGCATGTCAGCAGTAAAACAACGCATCAAACGTGGTCGCGAACGCTTGGTGCAACTGTGTACCGAAAGGCAGAAAATTATAATCACTTTATTCTTTTAAGCCATGAAAAACGGAAATAAAATCGACAACTATTTCGAGCTGGTTAAAAAGAACCCTCCGTTGATGGAAATTGAGAAGGTGCACCGGATTATAGCTGAGGCTGAGGTTGAGGCTGAGGTTGAGGCTGAGGCTAAGGTTGAGGCTAAGGCTGAGGTTAAGGCTGAGGTGAAGAAGGGACGCCGAAAATTATTAAAATTTACCATTATGACAACAATTTTTGCAGTAATAGTAAGTGCCGTGCTTTTATGGCCAACAGCCCAGGAAGAAATTCCAAATTACAAAAATCAAAAATCAAATGCCATTGAAAATACATCTGGCTCAATGCCATTAATGAAGCAAGAAGGCAATGGTGCCCTAACAACGAATAACAATAGTGGCGATGAAATGATTACCATGGCTGATTTGAACAAAGAAACAACTGAAGCCACAGAAAGCAGCTTGATGCTTGCTAACAATATGCAAGTTGCCTCTAAAAGCATAGTAGCCGAGCCCTCTGTTGAAGCCATGCCCATCGATTCCGATATCGATACATTTGAGCCAATTGATGGCAGCAAATTTGTTTTAAAATTGAGCAACAAAGAGTTGGAAAAGATTGGTTTTCAAGTAGAAGACAGCTTGATCCTTTATGAAAATAACTGGAATGGAATGGGTTATCGTTTTGGAAAAACTCAAAAACAGGTTTTTGGCGAACTCACAAATTACACTGGATATTATATCACTGAAGAAGAAACTGCATTTGAAAGAACTGAAAAAATTCAAACTTCAGGTAACGAATTTAGTTTCTATCCGGTGTATAAATCAAGCAGGTTTTATTCAAATGTCATGTCGAATGGAACACTTGAAACTGAATTTTTCGAATCGGCCAACGACACTTTGCTACCCATTGTTTTTCCCGACTTTGAAGACGGAGACCACGACATATTGCTTTGGTTTGTAGTTAACAATCAATTATATGATCTATTGTCGGCAAATCACAAACCCATGTTGGATGAATTGCTGAAAATTAAATTATACAAACAAAAGTACCCTCAAAAAGATTTTGTTTTATATCAGTCGCCATTCTTACTGGATGAGTCAAAAATTATGAAATTAAGTGAAAAAGAGTTGGAAAAATTAGGTTTTTGTTTTTATACCGACTCAACAATTTACACCGGAAAAAACTCAAGATGCCAAATGAAAGTTGTATTAGCAGAAAGGAACTCTCAAATTCAAACAATGCAATACGACGAACTTCAACATACTGAACTCAACAAAGGTTCGTTAGCGCTTTTTATGACAGATAAAAAAGGGAGCCCCCTTTTCGGCTCGTTAGGACTATTGCCTATGCTTTTTCCCGGTGATGATGAAATATTCAAGCAAATTTCTTTGCTCATCCCTGTCGAAGTTTGTGCCAGTGGCTATAACGAAAGCCTGATTTTTTGGTTTCTTCCCAACGAAAATTTTTTCAATTCCATTTCGGAGGAAGTAAGTGTTGATTTGCGAGCTGAAATTGAATACATCACTGCCGATGATAAATCAACCCTGGTAAAACCCGAGTGCAAGTATTACGAGGAGTGCAAAAACACTTTGCAATTGACTGATTTCAAAATCTTTCCCAATCCAGCCAATTATAGGGTAAGTGTTAGCTTTGAACTGCCCGAAACCATCGATGCCCGCATTTCGTTAGTTGACCTTGCAGGGCACGAAAGGCAGGAGCTACATCCTCAAAGTCAATTTGCAGCCGGCAAGCACCAACTCGACTTCGATTTGAGCAACGTTTCCGAAGGGATTTACCTGCTCACACTTTATGCTGATAAAGGGGTGCAAACACAACGATTGATGGTGGCGCGGTAAAGGTCTTGTCTTAAATCATATTGTTATTCAGAAGGTTTGATTATATTTGTACAATATTGAACTCTTACTTCAAAATTGTACAAATATGATTATCGAAAGGGAAATACATAACGAATTGCTTGCGATGTCGGGACATTATCCTGTTGTGACCATAACAGGGCCACGTCAATCGGGAAAAACTACCTTAGCGCGGACCACATTCCCCAACAAACCATATTTCAATTTTGAAAACCCCGACACACGACAACAAGTCGAACTCGATCCAAGAGCTTTTCTGCAAGCAAACCAAGATGGAATGATCATTGATGAGTTTCAACGTTATCCCGAGATATTGTCTTACATTCAGGGGCTTGTTGATTCAAAAAGAACGATGGGCCGGTTTATTTTAACCGGAAGCAATCAATTATCGATGTTAAGCTCTGTTTCTCAAAGTTTGGCCGGCAGGACATCGTTATTGAAATTGCTTCCGTTTACCATCTCTGAAGCCAACAAATTCGACAGCGAAGTTAGGGTTGACCATCTGCTAACAAAAGGCTTTTATCCGGGAGTATATTCTAACGAATTGAACCCTTACAAAGCATACCGAAATTATTATGAAACTTATGTGGAACGAGATGTAAGGCAATTGAGCAATATCCAGAACCTTCATCAATTTCAGCTTTTCATTCGCTTGTGTGCCGGTCGTATCGGTCAATTATTCAATGCTTCGGCCTTGGGCAATGAAATCGGGGTTTCGGTACATACCATAAAAAATTGGCTTTCAATATTAGAGGCTTCATATATTGTATTTGTTTTGCATCCATGGCACTCAAATTTGAATAAGCGAATAGTTAAAACGCCCAAAATTTTCTTTTACGATGTTGGCTTGGCCTCATACCTCTTAGGAATTGAAAACGAAACACACATGGCAACCCACCCCTTGAGAGGAGCCCTATTTGAAAACATGGTTGTGATTGAATTGCTGAAAAGAAGGTATAACAATGGCCTGGACAGTAATTTCTTCTTTTACCGCGATAACCACGGAAACGAAGTTGATCTGGTTCAAGAACAAGGGCATTATCTAAAACTGTTCGAAATAAAATCGGCCATGACCTTTCACCCTGAATTTTTAAAAGGATTGAATTATTTAAGAAACCTTATTCCCGATCGTATTCAAGAATCAACCCTGATCTATTCAGGCGATGATGATTTTACTGTTCAAAACCATAAGATTGTTAATTTTAATCGGATTTAGCAATATATGTGATCGGCCATGTTAGGCACGAGCGACAGTTGCGTTACTTGCAAAGCCATTTTGCAGCCGGCAAGCACCAACTCGACTTCGATTTGAGCAACGTTGCCGAAGGGATTTACCTGCTTACACTTTATTCTGATAAAGGCGTGCAAACACAACGGCTGATGGTGGTGCGGTGATCTTTAAAAAAAACCGCCTTCCCAAAGCTGAGAAGGCGGTTTGCCATTTTCAAACCAAATTAAGTTGCATAAGTTCGTTTGTTATAAAATGAATACAATGCTCCCATTTTAATATTGTTCAAGTTTCAAATAATCCCTAACTTTGAAGTAATGAAACTAAAAGCATTAATCAAACTAATTGAAGATGATGGTTGGTACTTTGTGCGTCAAAAAGGAAGTCACAAAGTATATAAGCATAGAATTAAAGAAGGTATTGTTGTTGTACCTGATCATGAACAAAATAAAGATATTCAATTAGGAACAGAAAATAGTATTTTAAAACAAGCTGGCTTAAAATAAATCATTATGAGAAACTATGTTGTTATAATTGAAGAATGTAAAAATGGAGGATATAGCGCCTATGTTCCTGATTTGCCCGGATGCATTAGTGTTGGTGAGTCGATTAAGGAAATAGAGATTAATATAAAAGAAGCAATTGACCTTTATATTGAAGAACTTCAAACTGATAAAAGGCCTGTTCCTATGCCGCGTTCCATGGCAATAAATCTTGCAGTATAGATTAATAAAAACCAAAAAACCGCCTTCCCAATGCTGAGAAGGCGGTTTTTGTATCTAATGCTTTTTGGTTAAAACCTACTCGGCCAATTTTGCAACCAGGTATTCCCTGTTCAAACGGGCAATGTGCGAAATGCTGATGCCTTTGGGGCATTCCAATTCACAAGCACCGGTATTGGTGCAACCGCCAAAGCCAAGTTCGTCCATTTTTGTTACCATGTTACGGGCACGGCGTTTTGCTTCAACCTTACCTTGTGGCAATTTGGCCAACTGCGAAACTTTTGCAGCCACAAACAACATGGCCGACGAGTTTTTGCAGGTTGCCACGCAAGCACCACAACCAATACACGAAGCGGCATCCATTGCTTCTTCGGCATCGTCGTAGCCAATAGGTATGGCATTACCATCGGGTATGCCGCCTGTGTTTACCGAAACGAAACCACCTGCTTGCTGAATTTTCTCAAAAGCAGTACGGTCAACAATCAGGTCTTTAATAACCGGGAATGCACCGGCACGCCAAGGTTCAATGGTGATTGTTTCGCCTTCGTTAAACTTGCGCATGTGCAATTGGCAAGTGGTAATGTCGCGGTCGGGGCCATGTGCACGACCGTTAATGTACAAGCTGCACATGCCGCAAATGCCTTCGCGACAATCGTGATCGAACGCAATAGGATCTTTCCCTTCGCGAATGAGCTTGTCGTTCAAAATATCGAGCATTTCGAGGAAGGAGCTGCCTTGTGAAATGTTCTCCACCTCATAAGTTTCGAAGCGGCCTTTTTCTTTGGCACTGTTTTGCCTCCAAACTTTTACGTATATCTTTTTGAGTGTTATATCTGCCATGTCTTCAATTATTTATAACTCCTTTGAGTCAATTCAATATTCTCGAAAACCAAATCTTCCTTGTTCAGAACAGGATCTTTATCCTCGCCTTGGTATTCCCAACACGAAACGTAGGTAAAGTTATCGTCATCGCGTTTGGCTTCCCCATCTTCGGTAACCGATTCTTCGCGGAAGTGGCCGCCACACGATTCTTTTCTGTCAAGTGCATCTTGAGCCATAAGAATGCCCATTTCAATGGCATCGGCAACTCGGCCTGCTTTTTCAAGCTCCGGGTTCAGGTTGTTCATCTCGCCAGGTACGCGTACGTTTGCCCAAAACTCTTTTTTGAGGGCTTTCATTTCCTCAATTGCTTTTTTCAATCCGGCTTCGTTACGGCTCATGCCTACGTAATCCCACATAATATGACCCAATTTTTTGTGGAAATGATCAACCGGTTCGGTGCCTTTCACATTGAACAATTGTTCGAGCCTTCCGGTAACAGCTTTTTCAGCTTCGATAAATTCCGGTGCATTTACATCAACCTTTGGCGTCATAATTTCGTTGGCCAAGTAATCGCCAATGGTGTAAGGCAATACAAAATAACCGTCGGCCAAACCTTGCATCAAAGCCGAAGCTCCCAAGCGGTTGGCACCATGGTCGCTAAAGTTAGCTTCACCAATAGCGTAAAGACCAGGAATATTGGTCATCAGGTTATAATCAACCCAAAGTCCACCCATCGAATAGTGAATAGCAGGGTAAATCTGCATTGGTTCTTTGTATGGGTCAACATCGGTAATTTTTTCGTACATCTGGAAAAGGTTTCCATAACGAGCTTCGATAACGTTTTTGCCCAAACGTTCAATTGAATATTTAAAATCGAGGTAAACGGCCAAGCCGGTGTTGTTCACACCATAGCCTGCATCGCAACGTTCTTTTGCTGCACGCGAAGCCACGTCGCGAGGCACCAAGTTACCATAACTTGGGTAGCGGCGTTCGAGGTAAAAATCGCGGTCTTCCTCGGGTATATCGTTAGGTCCTATTTCGCCTTTTTGAAGTTTAACTGCATCTTCTTTCTTTTTTGGAACCCACACACGGCCATCGTTGCGCAACGATTCCGACATAAGGGTCAGTTTCGACTGTTGGTCGCCATGAACAGGGATGCAAGTTGGGTGAATTTGCACAAAGCAAGGGTTTCCAAACCAAGCACCTTTTTTGTAGCATTGCCATGCAGCTGAGCCGTTGCAGCCCATAGCGTTGGTCGAAAGGAAGAATACGTTTCCGTATCCGCCGGTTGCAACAACAACTGCGTGAGCTCCGTGGCGTTGCACTTCGCCTGTAACCATGTCGCGGGTAATAATCCCACGGGCTTTGCCGTCTTTTATTACCACATCGAGCATTTCCTGGCGGGTGTACATTTTTACCGACCCCACGGCAATTTGGCGGTTAAGCGCACTGTATGCACCTAATAGCAACTGTTGACCGGTTTGCCCACGAGCATAAAAAGTACGGCTCACCAACACCCCACCGAACGAGCGGTTCGAAAGCGTGCCACCGTATTCGCGGGCAAAAGGAACACCTTGAGCCACACATTGGTCAATGATATTAGGCGAAACTTCGGCCAAGCGGTAAACGTTAGCTTCGCGGGCACGGTAGTCGCCACCTTTTACAGTGTCGTAAAACAGGCGAAAAACCGAGTCGTTATCGTTTTGATAGTTTTTGGCAGCATTTATACCACCTTGTGCAGCAATTGAGTGTGCACGGCGAGGACTGTCCTGATAACAAAACGCTTTAACATTGTAGCCTAATTCCGACAACGATGCAGCAGCCGATGCTCCGGCTAAACCGGTACCCACTACAATAATGTCGAGTTTCCTTTTGTTGGCAGGGCTAACTACCTTAATCGTTGCTTTGTGCTTCGACCATTTTTCGGCTATGGGGCCCTGCGGTATTTTATTTTCGATTTTACTCATAACTATTAATTTTCCGATTAAAATTTAATCATGAAATAAAGTGGAATAATACTAAAGCCAATGGCAAAAATCCATCCAATGATGTTGGCCAAAACAAATAGCCTTTTTCGCCACAAATGGTTGTTCAATCCAATGGTTTGGAAAGCCGACCAAAAGCCATGGGTGATGTGCAGCCCCAATAAAACGCCACCTAAAATGTGTGTAATTGAATAAAACAGGCTTTGTTTGAACATCGTTGCTACAAGGTTGTAAGCATTTTCCATTTCAACCGGAACGCCACCTTGCATAACAGTAGTGTGAGTTAACAATGGGTCGCCGGCAAACTTCATTTTCCACCAAAAAGCATACAAGTGGATGCCAAGGAAAACAAAGATCAAACCACCCAAAATGAACATGTTACGCGAAGCCCACGTGCTGTTTACCGACTGAGAGGTTTTGTTGTAACCAACCGGACGCGCACGCATGTTTTGTACTGTAATGATGATTGACCACAAAATGTGAACACCAAAACCAATGGCCAAAACCGGCTCCATAATTTTAATCAATGGATTTGTCGCCATAAAATGGGCCGCAAGATTGAACAAATCGCCACTGTCGTCAAATATTAAAAATAAATTGAGTGTTAAGTGTACGATTATGAATGTTACCAGGAATAATCCGGTAATACTCATCAAAAATTTACGGCCTATAGAAGCGCTCAAAAAACTTCCTTTGCTCATAAGAATCTAATTTATTGTTTTTTAAAAACTTAGTTCATTGTTATTTTTTCGATTACAAAAATAGGTTTTCATGGCACATATACACAATGATTTAAGCCCAAAAACCTAATTTAAAACCATTCTTAAAACATTTTAGCCAAATGTTCAAATTTATTTTTTGTAAGTTACTCAAAATAAATAAATATCGAGCTTGCTGCATGTGTTAAATTCATGTAAGTTGATGTTTTTATTCTTATTATCAACTACTGTATAATTTTTATATTTTTGCAGCTTCATTATTAAATCAAATATTCAAATTAATATACAGCAATGGAAATTTCCGGAAAATACGAACCCACATTGGTCGAAGACAAATGGTACAAATACTGGATGGACAACAAGTTTTTCCACTCAACACCCGACGAGCGTGAACCTTACACAATTGTAATACCGCCGCCAAACGTAACCGGCGTGTTGCACATGGGGCACATGCTTAACAATACCATTCAGGACATATTGGTGCGTCGTGCCCGTATGTTGGGTAAAAATGCCTGTTGGGTTCCCGGAACCGACCATGCCTCCATTGCCACTGAAGCAAAAGTTGTGGCCAAACTCGAAAAAGAAGGCATCAAAAAAAGTAGCCTTACTCGCGAAAGCTTTTTGGAACATGCTTGGGAGTGGAAAGAAAAACACGGCGGTATTATTCTTGAACAATTGAAAAAATTGGGTGCTTCGTGCGACTGGGACCGTACTTGTTTCACCATGGACGAAGAGCGTAGCAATTCTGTTATAAAAGTATTTGTTGATTTGCACAATAAAGGTCTTATTTACCGAGGCATACGTATGGTGAACTGGGATCCGGCAGCCAAAACAGCTCTCTCGGACGAAGAGGTGATTTACAAAGAAGAACAATCGAAATTATACTACGTACGCTACAAAATTGAAGACGAAAATGAGTGGGTTACTGTAGCGACTACTCGCCCCGAAACCATTTTGGGCGATACTGCGATATGCGTAAACCCCAACGACGAACGTTTTAAACATCTTGCAGGAAAACGGGTGCTCGTTCCGCTGATCAACCGCTCTGTGCCCATTATTATGGACGAATACGTGGACATGGAATTTGGTACAGGCTGCCTGAAAATTACCCCGGCACACGATGTAAACGACTACGAAATTGGCCTGAGGCATAACCTCGAAATAATCGATACTTTTAACGACGATGGCACTTTGAGCGAAGCTGCTCAGTTATTTGTGGGCGAAGATCGTTTCGATGTACGCAAAAAAATTGTTCCTGAACTTGAAAAAGCCGGAAACTTGGTTAAAGTTGAAAACTATACCAATAAAGTAGGTTTCTCGGAACGTACCGGTGTTGCTATCGAACCTAAAATTTCAGCTCAATGGTTTTTGAAAATGACCGAATTGGCCAAGCCAGCACTTGATGCTGTCGAAAACGATGATGTGGAATTTCATCCAAAGAAGTTTAAAAACCTTTACCGTCATTGGATGGAAAACGTGAAGGACTGGTGCATTTCGAGGCAATTATGGTGGGGACATCGCATCCCGGTTTACTACCTCGAAGATGGAAGTTATGTGGTTGCTACATCAGCCGAAGAAGCTTTAAAGCTTGCGCAGCAAAAAACCGGAAATACAAGCTTAACAAGTGCCCACATAAAGCAAGAAGAAGATGTGCTCGACACATGGGCATCGAGTTGGCTATGGCCCATTTCAGTATTCGATGGCTTTAACCCCGAAAATAACGAAATTGATTATTATTACCCTACCAACGATTTGGTTACAGGGCACGATATAATTTTCTTTTGGGTGGCCCGTATGATTATTGCAGGGTACGAGTTCAGGGGTACTTTCCCCTTCAAGAACGTATATTTTACCGGCATGGTGCGCGACAAGCAAGGCCGTAAAATGTCGAAACAACTGGGTAACTCACCCGATCCACTCGACCTGATTGCCAAATACGGCGCCGATGGCGTACGCGTAGGCATGTTGTTTTGTTCGCCTGCTGGTGGTGATTTGCTTTTCGATGAAGCATTGCCCGAACAAGGCCGCAACTTCACCGCAAAAATATGGAACGCTTTCCGCTTGGTTAAAAGCTGGGAGGTTGATAATACCATTGAACAACCCGAACACTCAAAATTAGCTATCGAATGGTTTGCTTCGAAACTAAGCAAAACCATTGTCGAAATGGACGACCATTTTAGCAAATTCCGCATTTCGGATGCGCTTATGCTTATTTACACCACCATACGTGATGAGTTTTCGTCGTGGTTGCTCGAGGTGGTTAAACCTGCCTACCAACAGCCCATCGATGGCAAAACCTACAATCAGCTCATCGAGCTTTTTGATAAAGTAATGCGTTTGTTACATCCGTTTATGCCGTTTATTAGCGAAGAAATTTGGCAGCAATTGGCTCCACGCAAGCAAGGCGAAAGCATAATGGTTTCGTTGCTGCCGCAAGCCGGCGAAATTGACGAAGCTCTGCTCGAAAAAATGGACGATGCCAAAGAAATCATTTCAGGTATCCGCAATGTGCGTAACGAAGCAGGCCTGGCCATGAAAGAACAGCTCGAGCTGCAAGTAAACCAGGGAACAAAAGGTTTCGATGCACAACTTACTCCCGTAATTGTAAAAATGGGCAACCTGTCGGGCTTGAGCCTGGTCGATGCCGATGTAAAAGGAGCTGTTTCGTTCAGGGTAAAAACTTCGGGTTTCTTTATTTCGTTGGGCGACAAAATCGATGTGGAAGAAGAGCTGAAAAAACTCACCGAAGAGTTACAATACACCAAAGGATTTTTGAACTCGGTAATGAAAAAACTGAGCAACGAACGCTTTGTTTCGGGAGCTCCGGCACAAGTGGTTGATGTGGAGCGCAAAAAACAGGCCGATGCCGAAGAAAAAATTAAAGCAATAGAGGCCCGGATTGAGGGGCTGAAAGCGTAAATATTTAAATATTACATCTTTATGAAAAGACCGTGGGCTTGATTAGCTTTCGGTCTTTTTTTTTATAATTATCGGGTAATTATTTTTTAATTCGAACTTTTCAATCTGCTCATTTGTCTATAACAAAAAAGGTTATGGAAACAATTATTTTTCTTTTGATATTAATAGGAAACAATATGCAAAACGATTCACTAAAATACAACGAGCTTACCGATTTTGAACGCTATGTAATTGAACAAAAAGGTACCGAACGCCCTTTTACCGGCGAATATACCGATCATTTTGAGACGGGTACATACGTGTGCCGCAAATGCGAAGCGCCGCTTTATCGATCGGACGATAAGTTCCATAGTGGCTGTGGCTGGCCGGCTTTCGACGATGAAATGCCCGGCGCAGTTAAACATACACTCGATGCCGACGGTCGGCGCACCGAAATTACCTGTGCCAATTGTGGTGGGCATTTGGGGCATGTGTTTATTGGCGAGCGTTTTACCAATAAGAATACCCGTCATTGTGTTAACTCTGTTTCGCTTAAATTTGTGCCCGATAAGAAGTGATATTGGTTTTATTTCAATTTAATCTAAATACGTATTGACCGAAAATACCTTAAACTTTTCAACTTTATTTTTGGTATGCTGTTTACTTATCACCGACGAAATGATTATCTTCGGTTTTTATTATGTATAACCAAAAATCAATAACAACATGGCATTCGAATTACCAACACTCAAGTATGCGCCTACTGCGCTTGAACCATACATCAGTAAACAAACCATCGATTTTCACTATGGCAAACATCATCAGGCTTACGTGAATAATCTAAACAACCTTATTGCAGGTACCGAGTTCGAAAATGCAACACTCGAAGAAATTATCATGAAATCGAGTGGCGGAATTTTCAACAACGGGGCACAAGTTTGGAATCACACTTTTTATTTCGATCAGTTCAATGCCGATGGTTGCAAAGAACCTAAAGATGCGCTTAAAACAGCTATCGACGAGGCTTTTGGGTCGTTCGACGCTTTTAAAGAACAATTCAGCAAAGCTGCAGCAACATTATTTGGCAGTGGCTGGGCATGGTTAGTAAAGAACAAACAAGGCAAACTCGAAATTGTGCAAACATCGAACGCTGCCAACCCCATGACCGATGGCCTTACCCCGTTAATGACCTGCGATGTGTGGGAGCACGCTTATTATCTCGATAAACAAAACCTTCGCCCTAAATACATCGAAGACTTTTGGAAAATACTCGACTGGAAAGTTGTGGCCGAAAGGTTTTAGTTGCTTTTCGATATTTGTCAACTGACTGAGAGAATTCATTTATTGTTTTCCGAGCACAATCAGAAAGGATTGGAAATTATTGATATGTAGTTATCGGCATGGAAAAGACAACTTTGTATTAAAGAAAATGTTTTGATTTTTAAATAAATCAATACCTTATTTAATAAATATGGCAAAATATTAAATAAGGTTTATCTTTGTTTAAAAAATCATAATGAAACAGTTTATATCAGGGCAATACATAAATCAGGGTTATTACAGAAGCTTTCAACCTGAATATATTAACAGGCAATTACAAGTTGACAATATGGAAATATTGCAACTATTAAGTGAAGCTGACAGGGAATTAGGCAGGTTGGATATGTATTCAAAATATATTCCCAATATTGAGTTGTTTATCAGTATGCATGTGTTAAAGGAAGCTACTCAGAGCAGTAGGATTGAAGGAACACAGACAAATATGGATGAAGCTCTTTTGGATAAAGAGGATTTGCCTTTAGATAAACGAGATGATTGGGAGGAAGTTCAGAACTACATAAAAGCAATGGAATGGGCTATTGAACAATTTGATAAACTGCCTTTTTCATCGCGGCTAATCAGAGAAACTCATCGAGTATTACTTCAAGGTGTACGAGGAGAAAAAAAACAGCCGGGCGAATTTCGGACTAGTCAAAATTGGATTGGCGGAGCAACAATAAATGATGCTGTGTTTATTCCCCCGGTTCATAGCTCTGTTGCTGATATGATGAGTGATATAGAAAAATTTATTCATAATGAAAACTTTCATATACCTGAATTGCTGAAAATAGGCTTGATTCATTACCAATTTGAAACAATTCACCCTTTTCTTGATGGAAATGGTCGGGTTGGGCGACTTTTGATTCCTCTTTATTTAGTAAGCAAAGGAATATTGCAAAAACCAGTTTTGTATTTATCCGATTTTTTTGAGAAAAACAGACAATTGTACTACGATAATTTAACTACAGTAAGAGAAAAAAATGATTTAGCGCAATGGTTTAAATTTTTTCTTGTTGGAGTAACTGAGACTGCAAAAAATGGAATTTTCACTTTTGACAATATATTACAACTTCAAAAGCAAATTGATAACGACATTCAGTTGTTGGGCAGCAGAGCGTTAAAGGCAAAGAAAGTAATTGAATATTTATATAAACGCCCGATGATTACTGCTGCCAAGGTAAGTGAAGTTGCTTCGATTTCAATGCCATCGTCATATAAGTTAATATCTGATTTAGAGAAACTTAATATATTGAACGAAAAGACTGGTGGTCAAAGAAGTCGAGTATATGCATTTGATAACTATTTGAATCTGTATAGATAATTATTTGATGGTGTAAATTAAATATTATGAGCAAAGAAAAAGTAATGGAAGCCCTGCAAAAGGCAGGAAAGCCCCTTAAAGCCGGCGAAATTGCCGAAGCTTCGGGATTGGACAAAAAAGAGGTCGATAAAGCCATGAAAGAGCTCAAAACCGATGGCGCAATTGTTTCGCCGGTTAGGTGTTACTGGGCTCCAAAATAGTTTGGTCATTAACCTTGCTTTAACACAACAGGAACTTGCAATCAACAGGTTCCTGTTGTTTTTTTTGTATTTTTGTTGCTTATGATCAAAATAACAGTAAACAACAAACCTGTTGAGGTTGAGCCGGGTACAACCATTCTCGAAGCAGCAGAAAAACTGGGCTTCGAAATTCCTACCATGTGCCACAACAAAGAGCTTGAGAACCATACCTCGTGCATGATTTGCTTGGTAAAAAATACCAATAACGGGAAACTATTGCCTTCGTGCTCCATTCCAGTTGAAGAAGGCATGAATATAGTTACCATTGATGACGAGATACGCGAAGCTCGCCAAACAGGGCTCGAGTTGCTGCTTTCCGATCATGTGGGCGATTGCGAAGCACCCTGTACCATTGCCTGTCCGGCTCACATGGATATTCCAACCATGAACCGCCTTTTGGCTGCAGGTAAGTTCGACGAGGCACTACGGGTGGTAAAACAAAACATTGCACTGCCATCGGTGTTAGGGCACATTTGTCCGGCACCTTGCGAGGGGGCATGCAGGCGCAAACCCATCGATGGCGCTGTTTCCATTTGTTTGTTAAAACGTTCGGCCGGCGACGAAGGTGTTTACGACGAAAAACCCGCTCAGCCTACAGGTCATAAAGTGGCAGTGATAGGAAGCGGGGCTGCCGGGCTATCGGCTGCTTATTACTTGCAAATGCTTGGCATTCAAGCCGATATTTACGATAAAGCACCAATGGCCGGCGGACAAATGCGCACCGAAATTAGCGAAGACAGGCTGCCCAAAGCAGTGCTCGATCGCGAAATATCAGTTATCGAAAAATTGGGCGTTCAGTTTAATATGAATACCGAAATCGCCAAAGCCGAATTTGAACAGTTGCGCGAAAAGTACGATGCGGTGATTCTTGCTTCGGGCCTGATTACCGACGAACAAAAAACCTGGGGCATAAGCATTGCCGCCAAAGGTTTCGATGCCGATAACAACAACTACCTCACCAATTTGCCGGGCGTTTATGCTGTTGGGAATACCTTACGCCCATCGAAGTTGGCAATCCGCTCGTTGGCACAAGGCAAAGAGGCTGCCGCTGCTGTTTGGCAAATGTTAAATGGTAAAGCAGTTGTAGGCCAACCCATGAAATTCAATTCAAAATTTGGGAAACTCATTATTCCTGAATATGCGCAATACATAAAGGAGTCGGTTGTAGATGATCGATTTGAACCCGGTAATGGCATGTTGGCAGGCTTTACCAAAAACGAAGTAATGGCCGAAGCTGCCCGTTGCCTGCATTGCGATTGTCGTAAAATCGATAATTGCAAACTGCGCGAATATTCCGATCGATACGGAGCCGTTCAACAGCGTTTTTATTACAACGAGCGCAAACCAGTGCGCAAAGTTTTTCACGAAACCATTGTTTACGAACCCGAAAAATGCATCAAATGCGGCATTTGCGTTCGACTGACCGAAAAATATGGCGAACCTTTTGGTTTCACATATATTGGTCGTGGTTTCGATGTTGAAATTGGCGTGCCTTTTAACGAAAGTATTAACGACGGACTAAAGCTAATTGCCGAAAAGGTTGCCGATGCCTGCCCAACAGGAGCTTTGGCTCGCAAATAGAAATTTTAAGTATTATTTAACATCGTATGTTTTGAAAAATTCTTAAAAAGAAACAATTTTGTCTTTTATTTATAGATGAGAAAAGTTTATCGAAATACAACTGCTTTAGCCCTTTTGTCATTAATATTGTTTTCGGGCATAGGGTTTAACATCATCACCACTTTTTGTGGCGGATGCGATGATGAGCATGTCGAAGTTGCTGTGTTCTCAGTCAATGAAGATAAAGATTGTTCATGTTGTACCTCAAATGTTAATGAGGCTTCTTGTTGTAGTTTGCCCGATCACGAACACGACGAAAATCAGCACCATTCATCTTCAAAATTTGCTAAAATCGACTACGAAGTTACCGAAGCTAAAGCGGGTAAATCAACCTTGGTATTGCCTGTTTTGGTATTGCCTTTTTTAATCACAGTTTTCAATAAATTTTCAGCACAAACTACATCTTTTGATGTCGATTATATTCCGTTTACTCCTTTGGAATGGGGCAAGTCCCTTCTCAATCAAATATGCGTACTTCGTTTATGAAAATTGGCTTTTGCATTTTAATTAAATCAATTGTCTAATTTTCAATTTATTCATTATGAAGTCAATACTTATTATTGCGCTTCTGCTGTTTTCAAACATTGTTTTTGGATCAAACGAATCGGTAAAAGGCCTTGTAAAAGACAAGGATTTGCCCGGCGATGTTATAGCAGGAGCAAATATTTACTGGGCAGGCACCAATCATGGCACCACATCGAATGCCAATGGCGAGTTCGAAATTTCGTTGTATACGGGTGAAAATGTACCCTTAATTATTTCGTTTGTAGGATACTTGTCCGATACCATTTATCATATCGACAGCGAAAAGCCATTGCAAATTTTACTCGAAAAAAATACCGAGTTGGACGAAGTGGTGGTGAGCAAACGACGCCAAGGACAGTACCACTCAACCATGAGTGCCATACAAACTACAAAAGTAACAACAGCCGAATTGCAAAAAGCTGCTTGTTGCAACCTTTCCGAAAGCTTCGAAACAAATGCTTCGGTTGATGTGAATTTTACCGATGCCGTAACCGGTGCCAAGCAGATCAAAATGCTTGGTCTGTCGGGCATTTACGTGCAAACCATTACCGAAAATATGCCATCAATAAGGGGCATGTCGGCCACCTACGGACTAGGCCATGTGCCCGGCCCCTGGATGGAGTCGATACAAATATCGAAGGGCACTTCGTCGGTGGTGAATGGTTACGAAGCCATTGCGGGGCAAATCAATGTTGAATACAAAAAACCACATGGCACCGAAGTTTTGCACCTGAATCTTTACGCTAACGATGCCATGAAAACCGAAGCCAATTTCAATTATGCATATCAGTTGAACGACGAGGTTTCAACCATGATTCTTTTGCATGGCGAAAACCAAAGCAAAGCCATCGACGATAACGGCGATTCGTTTCTCGATATGCCCAATACTCAACAAATAAATTTTATAAACCGTTGGAATTTTATGCCCAAAAATGGCGGTCACCGCGAAATTGGTGTTAAAGTGCTCGATGAACACTTACAAACCGGCCAGTTGGGTGCATTCAGCAACTTACCCAATAACTTGTATGCTATCGATATCAAAACACGCCGCTACGAAGTTTTTGGTAAAAACGGGATTATTTTCGACAAACCCGGAACCAGTTTAGGTATTCAGGCATCGGGAAGTTATCACAGTCAGCAATCGGTATATGGTGCTGCCACTTACCAAGGTGCACAAACCAATGCTTATTTGAATGTAATTTACATGGGCAATTTTGGTTCCGACCTGCACAGTTACAAAACCGGGGCTTCGTTTTTGGGCGACTTTTTTACCGAAAGGCTCAATAATAGCAATAGGGAACACAACGAATTGGTGCCGGGTGCTTTTTTTGAATACAATTACAATTTGCACCATAAGTTAAATGTGTTAGCCGGAATAAGGGCCGATTACAGCAATATTTATGGCTTGTTTTTTACGCCCCGTATTCATGCCCGTTGGAATATTAACGAGAATTTACTCTGGCGCTTGTCGGCCGGAAAAGGTTTTCGCACGCCTGTTCCCTTGGCTGAAAACAGTTACCTTTTGGCCAGTTCGAGAGAAATTATTATTGATAAAAATTTGAAACAGGAAGAAGCAAGTAATTTGGGAACAAGTTTTACAGTAAAATTTCCAATAAACGCACGCGACTTAACATTTATGGTTGATTTCTACCACACAAATTTCATCAATCAGCTCGTACGCGATGTTGATAGCGATGTGCACACGGTTCATTTTACCAATCTCGATGGACGTTCGTATTCCAATGCTTTTCAGGCCGAAATGTTTTACGAGCTCTTCAGGGGCTTTACGCTTAATGCAGCTTATCGCATCAACGATGTGAAACAAACCATTAACGGGCAACTGCGCGAAATGCCGTTAACAAGCCGCTATAAAGGTTTGTTGAGCCTGAGCTATGCAACCCGGTTGAATAAATGGCAGTTCGATTTCACCAGCCAGTTCAACGGCGGTGGTCGAATGCCCGATCCGTCAACCAACAATCCGCTTTGGGACGAAAGCTTCGATCCGTTTACTGTTTTCAATGCACAAATAACCAAAAATTTCAAACGTTGGAGCTTTTATTTGGGCAGCGAAAACCTGGGCAGTTTCAAAATGCACCAGCCCATAATTTCATCAAACGATCCATGGAGTGAAAACTTCGATGGCTCAATGGTATGGGGGCCGGTGCATGGCCGAAAAATCTATTTTGGATTGCGTTACACGATAAACAAATATTAATCAATAAAATATAGAACTTATGACACAAGTAGTAAAAGCAATGTTGTTACTTTTTTTGGTGAGCATTTCGTTTGTAGGTTTTGTTTCTGCAAATAATAATGATAATGCCGATAAAAAGAAGAAAAAAAAGAACGAAGAAACTGTTGTTCTTCAGGTGAATATGGATTGCCACAGTTGTGTGCAAAAAATCGAGGGCAATATTCCCTTCGAAAAAGGCGTTAAAGATTTGAAGGTTTCGCTCGAAAAACTAGAGTGTGAAGTAACTTTCAGGGAAGATAAAACATCGGTTGACAAACTAATTGAAGCCTTTGATAAATTAGGCTACAAAGCTGAAATAAAAACTGATGGCGAGTCAAAAAAGAAGGAGACAAAAGAAGAACATCATGGACACACGCATTAATAAACATTGAGTTTTTTTCGTAAGGTTATTACGTATTTAAGGCTTCCGAATGGAAGCCTTTTTTTTTTACGAGAAGTGCATCATGTCGGCAAGTTGCAAAAAGTAATCTGTGTTCCAAAGCTCCATTTCTTTTGTATCCTTAATAAAAGGGTGTACGTCGGCTTTTACCTGACTGATGTCGGTGTTTAAAATCTTTATTTTGAGTTTAGTAATAAAATATTCCTGTGTAATCACGCTTTTATCAATATTCTCACTTTGTGCGATGCGCTCTTTTAGATGCTTAAAATCGAGCGCGACATTATTCTTCACATACCATTCAAAGTCGAACCAGTCGCGGCCCTTAACGCGGCCTCGCCACTTTCGGTAAACAAGCGCGTGCATTTTCCCGGCATAAAGGTTGGGTAGCGTGTAGCAGCGTGTCATAAATGAAAAAGGGTGTAAAAGCAGCTTGTTTTCGCTATTGAACTGCAATGGAGGGTCCTTGTCAACCTCTATTTTTATTTTTACGGTTTTCTCGGTCTGAAACTTTAAATTATAGATGTCGGTATTGTCTTTTAAAAAAGCAGATTCAATATGGCTTTCTGTTTTTTTCTCTTTTTTATCGATATTAATTTCGCGGCCAAGTGATTTAAATTCTGAATAAACCGCATCGAAATAGTCCTCAAGATTAAACGTGTCATCTTTCTTGAGCAACGAAAAATCCATATCTTCGGAAAACCGTGGTAGTTTATGAAAAATACGAAGGCAGGTTCCGCCGTAGAAGGCTGCGTGATTAAAAAAACCTCCACGAAAGAGTCCTGCCAGGCTAATTTGCTGCATCACCTCGTGGGTGGCATTCAGCTTTTCGTCTTTGGTGCGAATTTCGTACCTCGAAAGCATTTGGTCGAACATGTTGTTACTCATTTTGTAAAACGTTTAGTAAATACCTCAATTCTCTTCTTTTACGACCATGTTCGATGCACTGTTCAATTATGCCGGTATCAATTCGCTCAAGGTCGTCAAAATCCATGCGCATGTCTTCATAAAGGTATTCGCGCATGGCTCGTTCCGATTGAATACGTAACCCCGAGGTGCATATAATCAAATCGCAAATGGCTTTTTCGGGGCTGGCCATTAAAAATGAATAATTTTCTTCTTCGTAAAGCATTTGTGTAATGCCAATTGGATAATAGTTTTCGGGCACTGTTGTATATTGAAATACGCCCAATGGAGTTTCTACTTGTCTCGAACGCCTAAATGTGGACGACCTTACCATGTGCACCCTTTCAGGAATAATGCCATGGTAACTCAAGGCACTTTCGAACGAAACATACGACGGACCGTACAGGTGGTTGGCAATGAGTTCGCGCGAAAGGGTTTGCCCGCTTAGTTCAGGCGCAACCACAAAAAGCCCGCGCTGCAACCTGATAAGGTCGCCACGCCTGGCCAAACGGCTAATGCGGTCGGCAGGCGAACGGTATTCGCCAATTGCATCAGCCACCATGTCGGTGCTTATCGGTATTATTCCATATTCTCTTATCGAACTCATTTTTCAATTGTTTCCACAAAGATAGTGAAAATTGCATAGAAAATCGACAACATATCGAATAAGCATACAAAAATAGCTATTTTAATACATAAACCCGAACATCCACAACGGAATTTTGTTACCGACAGCTATTTCGATGTTGTCGGCTGCGATGTAAGCGTTGGATATTTCTTTAATTTGTAGGGTACTTTTGTTTTTTCCGCCTACCTCGAATGTGTATTTTTTATCGACCAAAAAATCGCCTTTCACAGGGTATTCAACCTGATGGTTTATTTGAAGCTGATTGAGAAAAAATGTTTCCCTTATGTTTCCTGTGTTAGCATTTTGTGACGAAAGTAAATGGGCTAGGTTTGGGTTTTGCAGATAAATTTTCTCTGGCTTGTTTAATGCGCTGATCCCTTTGGTATTAGAATATAGGGTTGATATTACATCGGCTTTTGCAAGCAGTGTAAAATATTTAAGCAGTGTTTCGCGCGATAACGACAGTTGAACCGCTAGTTTGGTAACATTGGGCTTAAAGGGCACCGATTCGGCAATTATCCCCAATAACTTCTTCATTTTTAATACCGCATTATAATCAATGTTGTTGACCGACGGTATGTCGGTTTCGAGCACAACGTTGATAACTTGCATCATTCGTTGTGCAAAATTGGTTTCGTCATTAATTGAAAATGGATAATAGCCATGTGACAGGTATTCTTCGAAAAGTTTAATGGGTTTTATTTCGTTTGAAATTGAAATGGATATTGAAGTTGCATTGTTGATTATTTGGTCAAGTGAAATGGTGTCGAATTTTTGTTGGTATTTCATTTCGGCAAACTCACGTAGCGAAAGTCCGTGAAGTTGATAGATTAGTGCCCTGCGGCTTAGGTCGCCTTCGCCTTTAAGTATTTCAATGGCTGAGCTACCGCTTATTGTGATTTGCAATTCAGGATAATTGTCATAAATACTTTTGATTTCCTTCGACCAGTTGGGGTATTTTTGCACTTCGTCAATTAACAGGTATTTCCCGCCGCGTTTTACAAATTCTTCAACAAAAACAACAAGGCTGTTTGATGAAAAGTAAATATCGTCGAGCGATACGTAAATTGTCGATTCGTCAAAAGGCAATTCATTTTTGGCATACTGGAGCATCATGGTGGTTTTACCGGTGCCCCGCATCCCAATAATAATATTCAGCCGGTTCTTCCAGTCTATCCGCTCGCATAAGTACCGTTTAAAAGTATTGTTTGTTCGTTTTATTTGTTGGTACGACCATGTGTACAATCTATTTAATTCCATATTTGTTGAATTTGATTTACAAATATACACAAAAACGTCAAACCAAATCAACAAAAAAACGCTAAAACGTAAAATGTAATCAACAAAAAAGCAAAAATGATATTTTTTCCAATAATAAACTTACGAAATATTGCAAAAAAGAAAAATAACGTATATTTGTACGTATAAAGTATAAAATACGAATAAATGTCTAAAAAAAATAAAAAATACAACGATATACTTGAAGCAGCTCAAAAGCTTTTTTGGAAATTTGGTTTCAAAAAAGTGACAATCGAGGAGATTTGTCGTGAAGGGAATGTGAGTAAAATGACTTTTTATAAGCATTTTGATAATAAAACTGAATTGGCAAAAAAAGTACTCGACAAAGTTGTTCATAAGGCCATTAGTGATTTTAATGTATTGAAAAACAGCGCTAATTCTTCGTTTGAGTTGATTGAGGGAATGCTGAAAATGAAAAAGGATGGAATTCACGAAATCAGTAAGGAATTCTTGGCCGATTTTTATACCGATGCCGATTTGGGTTTGGCTGAATATATGCAAGCAAAGACCGGCGAAGTGATGGCTTCCATGTTGTCCGATTTCAAAGAATTACAAGCCCGTGGCCTCATTCGCAGCAATATGAACATGCAGTTCTACTTATATGTGGCTAGTAAACTAAGTACTTTTATGGACGACCCTTATTTGTTGTCGCTCTACGCCAATCCCGAAGATTTGGTGATGGAATTTACCAACCTGTTTGCTTATGGCATGTCGCCGTACAATAATGAAAAATGAAAACTATTAAATCCATATTATTCTTGCTCCTTCTTGTTGTTACACAGCAATTAACGGCACAAAGCCTTCAATTTAAAGGGCAGCTTTCGGCATGGACCAACTACAATCCGGCCAACGAGCTTGATTTGTGGGGTGGTGCGCGTTATATTCCACAGTTTAATTTCGAATACGGAACAGTTGCGAAAGGGCTTTTCGATGTTGAAGCCTCGGCTAATATTAATGGGACACTCGGTACGCTGCCTTTCGATACGCTTTATTCAAGTGGTAACATTAAGCCTTATCGTTTATGGGTGCGCTATTCAAACCAACAGCTTGAAATCAGGGCAGGGTTGCAAAAAATCAACTTCGGTTCGGCCTCGATGATCCGTCCGCTGATGTGGTTCGATAAGCTTGACCCGCGCGACCCGCTGCAACTAACCGATGGCGTTTGGGGTATTCTTGGTCGCTATTATTTTCTGAACAATGCCAACGTATGGATGTGGGCTCTTTACGGGAACAAAGAGGCTAAAACATGGGAGATTGGCAATACCAGTCAGCAACGGCCTGAGTTTGGAGGGCGGGTGCAATTGCCCGTGCCAAAGGGCGAAGTGGCTTTTTCATACCACAACCGCGAAGTGGATAAAAGTGGCATGGGCGAAATTCCGGCCATTGTTGAAATTGTAAACGAAAACCGCTTTGGCATCGACGGGAAATGGGACTTGGGCGTTGGTCTTTGGTTTGAGGCTGCATGGATGCACAAAAGCAAAAACATGGGCATGTTCACCAACCAAGCATCGCTAAGTGTGGGAACCGACTATACTTTTGGCATTGGAAACGGGCTGAACCTTATTTCCGAACAGCTACTGTTTGCTTACGACGAAAAGCCTTTCGCAATGGAGCACCCATTTTTATTCTCTACAATGTCCTTAAGTTATCCGCTGGGGATGAACGACCAACTAAGCGCTCTCTTTTATTACGATTGGAAAAATAACGATATATACAACATGGTGACCTGGAACCATCAGTTCCGTCGCTTCTCGTTCTATGCAATGGGGTACAGCAACCCCAAAAATTACAATATTCCGCTCACGGCCAACGATGTGAATTTGTTTGGAGGAACGGGGATACAATTAATGATAGTTATATACCCCTAAATCCCCTGAAGGGGACTTTAGGAACTACCAGATTTGAAGAATAGTACATTAATGAAACTTTAAATTTAAATAAATGAATGAAAGAAACAATAACGCAGACACTAAGAAGTCCCCTTTAGGGGATTTAGGGGTCGCTATCATCAAAACCAATCAACTCATCAAACGATTCCCAATGGGAAAAGGTGAGTTTACCGCGCTTAAAGGTATCGACCTTGAGTTTGGTACAGGCGAATTTGCAGGGCTGATAGGCCCCAGCGGTTCGGGTAAAACAACCTTGCTCAACATCTTGGGCTCACTCGATTCTCCATCCGATGGCGAGGCCATTGTGCTGGGCCAGTCTGTGAGCAAGCTCAGCGCCAAAGGAGCCGCACGTTTAAGGAAAGAAAGCCTCGGTTTTATCTTTCAAAGTTACAACCTGTTGCAGGTACACACGGTGTTCGAGAATGTTGAATTCCCGCTGCTATTGCTGAACTACACCGCTGCCGAGCGCAAAAAAATGGTGATGGATGCCCTCGAATGGGTGGGGCTTACCGACAAGGTAAAATCGAAGCCGCCAAAACTTTCGGGTGGCGAATGCCAGCGGGTGGCCATTGCCCGTGCCATGGTAAAACGTCCGTCGTTGGTACTGGCCGATGAACCCACTGCCAACCTCGATGCAGCCAACTCGCACAACATACTTAAAACCATGGAAACGCTTAACCGCGAACTCAAAACCACTTTCCTTTTTGCCACGCACGACGAAAAGGTGATTGGGTACCTGAAACGGAAAATCTTCATGAAGGACGGCTTGGTCGATCACGAGGAAATTGTAAACAACTAAAACGAAAACATTATGTGGTTAGCAATAAAACTGGCTTACCGGAACCTGATTGGCGCAGGACTGCGCACATGGTTGAACGTGATCGTGTTGTCGTTTTCGTTCGTAGTTATTATATGGATGAAAGGCATTATGGTAGGCTGGGATCATCAGGCAAAAACCGACATGGCCAATTGGGAAATAGGAGCGGGGCAGTACTGGCACGAGAATTACGATCCGTACGACCCTTTTACATTTTCGGAAAGCCATAATGAAATACCGTCGCAACTCGAAAGCGAAATTGATAAAGGTACAATGACCCCAATGCTGATCGTTCAGGGAACTATTTATCCCCAAGGGCGCATGCAACAAGTAATTCTTAAGGGCATCGATCCCGACCAAAATGTTTTGAAACTACCATCGGCAAAACTCGATACCGCGATTACAGTTTTACCCGCGTTTATTGGTCAAATGATGGCGCGTACTATGAAACTTGATGTTGGCGACCGGGTGATGGTACGCTGGCGCGATGCACACGGAACTTTTGATGCCACCGAAATAGAAATTATTGACATATTTTCGTCGAATGTGCCGGCTGTTGAGTCGGGGCAGGTTTATATTCCGCTTCAAAGTTTACAGCAAATGACGGGTCTCGAAAATCGGGCTACCATCTTTACATTCAGCAACGAAGTAATGGGTCGAGATGCTGTGGCAGGTCTTGTTTTAAAATCAAAAAGTGATTTAACCAAGACTGTTGATGATATGATAAAAACAAAAAATTCAGGACAGTCGGTTTTTTATTTTATACTGATTCTGCTGGCCATGCTCGCTATTTTCGATACCCAGGTTTTATCCATTTTCCGTAGGCAAAAAGAAATTGGAACTTACATTGCTTTGGGTTACACGCGCAAACAGGTGGTTGGCCTTTTTACTGTTGAAGGAGCTATGCATGCTATATTTGCGGCCATTGTTGCTGCAGCTTATGGAATACCGTTTCTGGCTTGGCAGGCAAAAATCGGTCTTACAATGCCGGTCGATACCAGCGAGTTTGGAATAGCCATAGCACAAACACTTTTTCCTGTGTACAGTGTAGGCTTGATAGTAACAACTACACTTATTGTATTGATTGTTACGTCTATTGTGAGTTATTTTCCATCGAGGAAAATTGCTAAAATGAATCCAACTGAAGCTTTAAGGGGGAAAATACAATGATTAAATTTCTAATAAAAGGACTTTTACGCGACAAAAGCCGCAGCCGAATTCCGGTAATGGTAGTAGCCATAGGTGTAATGCTTACTGTTTTTATGCACGCTTTTGTTACCGGCTACATGGGCGATACCATCGAAATGAATGCCCGATTTACCCACGGACACCTGAAAGTGATGACCACAGCTTATGCTGATGAAATGAACCAAATGCCCAACGATTTGGCTTTACTTGAGGTGGACGAACTCAAAAGCAACCTCAAACAAATGTTTTCCGATGTTGATTGGTCGCCACGCATTCAGTTTGGAGGATTGGTTGATGTGCCCGATGCCAATGGCGAAACCCGTTCACAAGGTCCGGCATTTGGAATGGCACTCGATTTTTTGTCGCCCGAAAGCAAAGAGGCCGAAAGGCTCAACATTGAAAAAACACTGGTAAGGGGTACGCTGATTAAGGAGCCACAACAAGCTTTGTTGAGCGAGAAATTTGCTCAAAACCTAGGGGTCAATCCCGGTGATGAGTTTACGCTTATTGGCTCTACGATGAACGGAAGTATGGCTTTTTATACTTTTAAAGTAGCTGGAACGATAACTTTTGGGGTGGAACAAATGGACCGCGGTGCATTGTTGGTCGATATAAATGATGCACAGTTTGCTCTTGATATGGATAATGCCGCTGGTGAGCTGATAGGTTTTTTGCCAGGTGGCTTTTACGATAACGGACTTGCTGTTGAAAAAGCATCTGAATTTAACGAGGCCTATGCCAATGTTGACGATCCTTATGCTCCGGTTATGAAAACTCTTGGACAGCAGGGTACTATGGGGCAATATGTTGCCTTGGTTGATGTCTGGACCATTTACATATCGATGGTTTTTGTTTTTGCAATGGCTTTGGTGCTTTGGAATGCAGGCTTGCTTGGTGCATTGCGCCGCTATGGCGAATTTGGCATAAGACTGGCCATGGGCGAAGAAAAACGCCATGTGTTTAATACGCTCATTTACGAAGCAATTGTAATTGGTGTATTGGGCTCATTGGTTGGTACAGGATTTGGCTTACTTTTTTCGTGGTTGATGCAAACTTACGGAATCGACATGTCGGCCATGCTCGAAGGTGCAACCATGATGATGCCCTCAGAAATAAAAGCACGCATAACACCGGCGACATACTATATTGGTTTTATCCCTGGGCTGTTGTCAACCGTTATTGGCGCTGCGTTGGCCGGATTTGGTATTTACAAACGTAAAACATCGCAGTTGTTTAAAGAGTTGGAGGCGTAAGAATATAATGCAAATTGAAAGTGGCACTTTCATTTTGCATGAAAAATATAATAAGATAAAAAAGTACCTGATATGAAGACATTTACAACAATTGTAACTTTGTTTTTGGCATTAGCCGGTTTTGCTGCGCCCGATGCCAACGAAATACTCGACAAGGTTGACCAAAACCTTTCGTCGGAAAACCGCGTGATGGAATCGACCATTACCATTCATGGGAAACGCAATTCGCGCACCATGACCTCGCGCAGTTATGCCGTGGGCAACGAAAAAGCATTTACCGAGTACCTTTCACCGGCACGTGATGCCGGTACTAAAATGTTGAAGCTCGATGACCAGCTGTGGATTTATTCGCCCGGCACCGACCGCACCATACAAATATCGGGGCACATGCTGCGCCAAAGCGTAATGGGCAGCGACCTCTCGTACGAAGACATGATGGACGACCGCAAACTGACCGACATGTACGATGCCAAAGTGCTGGGCGAAGAGCAAATCGACGGGCGTAATGCCTACCTGATTGAGCTCACTGCCAAAACATCCGACATTGCCTACCACAGCCAAAAAATGTGGGTCGATGCCGAACGTTTTGTACCGCTCAAGCAAGAAATGTACGCCAAAAGCGGCCAACTGCTCAAACGCCTTGAAATGCGCGAAGTAGCAAAAATAGGTAGTCGCTGGTTTCCCAAAACGATGATCTATAAAGACATGCTCAAACAAGGCGACGGCACCGAATACACAGTCACAAAAATCGAATTCGATGTAGAAATTCCCGAGTATATTTTTAGCAAGGCGGCGTTGAAGCAATAGGATTACCTTGAAAAATGAAAGTGAAAGTATGGATTTTCAATGTAAAATTGATTTCGATGTAGAAATCCCCGAGAATATTTTAAGCAAGGCGGCGTTGAAACAGTAGAATTTGAAAAATCTACACCGAGGAGTTACCTTTTTTGGTAACTTTTCTTATCTTTGTAAAGCATGAGAATAATCAAAGAATCGACATTAACCGAGTATTGTAAAAAGAGCAAATACAAACCGGCCGATGAGCCTGTTAAAGCTTGGATTTATGAGGTTCGTTTCTCTACGTGGGGAAATGCAAGTGAGCTCAAAGCTAAATATGGCAATGCCAGTGTTGTCAATTCGAAACGAGTAGTTTTCAATATAAAAGGTAATGACTACCGATTGATAGTTGACATTGAATATAAGTTGAAAATTGTGTTCGTAGTTTGGTTTGGCACCCATGAGGAATATGATAAAATTGATGCAAAAACTGTGAGTTATGAATAATAAGATATTAAAAACAGAAGACGAATACAATGATGCTTGTTTACGGATTTACACCCTGATTCACAGCAGTGATAACCCCGTTGAGCCTGATTCTCCAGAGGGTGAAGAGCTTGAGCTTTTGTCCTTGCTTATCGAAAAATTTGAACAAGAACATTATCCTATTGAGGCTCCAAATCCTATCGAAGCAATTAAATTCAGGATGGAACAGATGAATTTAAAACAGGTCGATGTGGCACCACTGTTTGGTGGAAAAACAAGGGTTTCGGAAGTGCTGAATGGCAAACGCCCATTGACCTTAAAGATGATCACTTTATTAAACAAATATTTGGGAATACCCTTTGAATCGTTGGTTTTAGGCAACAAAGATGTTAAACTTGAACCCGAGAAAAGAGATCAGCTTTTGCGTATAAATTCTATCAAAAATATTGTTTCAAATTCACGTGCGGCAATAATTTAAATTGCCCTTTTCAATCGAAAAATCTTAAGCAGGGCGGCGACACCGAAAAAGCCGTTTTCAAAATTGAGTTCGACATTGAAATCCCCGAGTATATTTTTAGCAAGGCAGCGTTGAAATAGTGATTCATACAATGAAAACCATACAAATGAAACCAATTATTGACCATATTCAGATTACCGTAAAAGATTTGCAAGCCGCAGAACGGTTTTACGACCAATTCCTACCCATTGTGGGTTTCGATATACGACGGAAAGTTCCAGCGACTATCGAATCGCACGATTTTCAAGTGATTGAATATACCCATGAATTGCTGGCATTTGCAATCACCTCGCCACGCAAAGCCTTTAAAGATGAGCTGGTCAATAGGAGAAAGCCCGGCGCATTGCATCATATAGCATTTAAGGCCGAAACCCGTGCTGAGGTTGATTTGGCCTATCAAAAGCTGTTGGGAATAGGAGCAGTAATTGTTGCTGCACCCCGTTTATATCCCGAGTATCATGCCAACTATTATGCAGTATTTTTCAAGGATATGGACAATATCAAATTCGAAATTGTGTGCCAATCAGAATAGTTTGTTGTATAATATTATTTTAGTTTATGTGGAAGTGGCCTTAAAAACCACGCAGATAAAACCTTTTTTCGGGCTTCAATCTGCGTGATCAATTTTTGCTCCTCATTTGAGGGGCGGATTTGTTTTCCTCTTTATTGTTTGCTATTCAAACATCAATTTTTCAATGTCAATAGTATTCTTCTTTTTATTAAATGAATGGAATACTTTAAATACAACAGGCACAACAATTAGTGTTAACAAGGTTGAAAGCGCCATGCCACCAATAATTACCCATGCCATTCCGTTACGCAGTTCTGCACCCGAGCCCGTAGCCAAAGCCACAGGGAGCATCCCTACAATGGTCGAAATAGCTGTCATCAAGATTGGTCTTGTACGTATTTTTACTGCTCCAATCAAGGCTTCTTCGGCTGTCTTTCCTAGTCTTATAGCTTCGTTAGCAAAGTCGACTAACAGGATGGCATTTTTGGCAACAAGGCCAATGAGCATTACCAGTCCCAACATGCCATAAATACTTAGCGGAGTATTGGTAAGCGCCAATGCCAGGGTAGCTCCTAATATCGATAACGGTATGGAGAACATCACCACCAGCGGGTCGATCCAGTTGTTGTACAATACCACCATGGTAAGGTATATAAGTACGATAGATAAGAGTAAGGCTGAAGTTAAAACGCTCATCGAGTCGGCCATCGATTTTAAATCGCCGGTAGCTTCAATTTTAACGCCTTTGGGAATGCCCATGTTGTTCATTTCGTTCAGAAATTGGCTTGACACATTTCCCGATGTTGTTCCCAGTAATTGGGTGCGAATGGTAACCGAACTGTTTCGGTTATAACGTTCCAGTTTATTGGGACCAGTACTCAATAAAATATCAGCAAATTGGTCGAGGCGAATTTTTTCACCGCGGTTGTTCACAAAGGTCAGTGCTTCCACATCGGTGGTTTGCTGCCGGTAAGCCCTGTCGGCCCTGATGTTGATGTCGTATTCGTAGTTATTCTCAGTATATTTTAGGGTGTTATTGCCCTGAAATGCCATTTGCATGGTAAGCCCCACGTTGTCCATGTTTAGGCCAAGAGCCGACATCTTGTCGCGGTTAACAGCTACCGATATTTCGGGGGTGCCACTTTCAACCGATAGTTCTTGTTGCATGGTGCCCGGAATGTTGCGCATAACTTCAAGTGCCCGTTCGGCAAAAGCCATCAGGGTGTCGGGGTTGGTGCCACTAATTACGTATTCAACAGGAGCTTTTGATGCCTCGCCGGTTAGGGCAACGTTGAATATTTTTATTTTGGCATCCATCAAAAAATCGGAGAGGGGTTGCCTGATAAAGGTTACGTATTGGCTTGTTTCCATGTCGCGCATATCGCGGTTTACCAGTTCAACGTTCATCTCGGCCAAATAGGCTGTACCTCTTGAGCTTTGGGTGTTATCGCTGGTTGCCCCTACGGTGGTAATTACATTCTTAACAATAGGTTGAGAACGCATCCAGTCTTCGGCACGCCTTACCATGGCATTCGATTGTTCAAAGGAAATATCCTTGGGCATTTCAATTTGGACTTTAAATTCGCCCCTGTCAACACTTGGCAAAAATTCGAAACCAATAAAACCAAGTGGAAATAGCGAGAATATGGCTATGGTTACGGCTGTTACAATAATTACGACCCATCGCTTGTGTGATAACGACCAGGAAAGTATGTTTGAAACCCAATTGCTAAAATTCGTAATCAGTTTCTCGAAACCGATAATTATTTTTTTGAAAATCCCTTTCCCCGAAATGTTTTCGGCCTTTGCAAAGCGCGAGGTGAGCAGTGGTGTAAGTGTAAGTGCAGCCAGAGTACTGAATATGGTGGCAAACACAATTACCAACGAGAATTGTCGCAAAATGTCCGACACCAAGGTTTCGGTAAGGGCAACCGGTAGAAAAACCACAACAAGTACCACAGTGGTTGAAATCACCACAAATCCAATTTCTTTCATGGCATCGTAAGTTGCCCGAACGCGGTTTTTGCCCATTTCGATGTGGCGGTACACGTTTTCGATTACCACAATGGCATCGTCGACCAGAACGCCAACCACAAGCGAAAGCCCCAGTAACGACATTAGGTTAAGCGTGAAATCGAATATTTGCATGCCTATAAAAGTGGCGATTAGAGAAACAGGTACCACGGTCATTACAATTAATGCATTACGAAAACTGTGCAGGAAGAATAGCATCACCAGTGTTACCAATAAAACAATCATCAAAAGGTCTTTTAATACCGAGTTGATCGATTGACGGGTAAAGTCGGTTGAGTCTTGCGCAATTTCCATTTTCAGTCCTTCGTCGGCAAATTCGGTTTCGAGTGCTGCAATGGCTTCGCGAACCATGTCGCTTACTTCTATGGCGTTGGCATCGCCTTGTTTGAGCAGGTTAACCAACAGCGCTTCCTCGCCGTTTACCCGGGCAAGGGTAGTTGGATCTTTAACTGCATCCGATATTTCGGCCACATCTTTTAACCGTATTTGGCTACCGGTGGGCAATGTGCTTATCACCAGGTTTTTTATTTCTTCAATGCTTTTGAGTTTACCCGATAGGCGTACAATGGTCGAAGTTTGGTTGCTTTTTAGGCTACCCGTTGGAAAATCGAGGTTCGATGCACGTATAATGCCTTGAATTTGTATGGGCGTAATGCCAAAGGCACGCATCTTGTCCATGTCGAGGTTGACTTGTATTTCGCGGGCTTGTCCGCCTAGCAGGCTCACTTTGGCAACCCCTTTTATACTGTTCATGTAAGGCATTATGCGCTTGTCCATTAAGTCGTAAAAAGCAGTTGCTTCGAGCTTAGATGTGGCTGAAATTGAGATAATAGGCTTATCGTCGACGGTTACTTTATTAATAGTTGGTGATAAAATATCGCGTGGTAATTCCATCATTTTTGATGAAATACGGTTTTGCGCATTGGTGATTGTCTTATCGATATCGGTGCCATAATTAAAAAGTACAAAAAGCATCGACATTCCCTCGAATGAATAGGACTGAATTTGGTCAATCCCTTCCAGGCTCGAAAGAGCATCTTCAAGCTTCCGGGTCAGCGAGTTCTCAACCTCGAGTGGCGATGCTCCGGGATAAACCACCTGAACATTGATTACAGGCGGGGTAAACTTGGGCATCAGTTCGGCGCCCAGGTTGCGAAACCCCAGGTAACCGAGTATGGTGAGTACGGCAAATAATACGATAACATATATGGGCCGTTTGATTGATATTTCTGATATTTTCATCGTCAGGCTTATTTACTGTTAATCACTTTGGTTCCATCGGCCACGTTAATGAGCCCGGCTACTACAATGCTGTCGCCCGATTGCAGGCCTTGCGTGATTTCGACCATGGTACCTACCATGTTCCCAATAACTACATCGCGATGTTGTGCGGTTCCGTTTTTCACTACAAACACGCTGGCCGATTTAACGCTTCCGCTCACGGCATTCCGAGGAATCAGAATGCTTGTTGTTTGTGAGTTCGATTCAAAATTAGCCGTAGCATACATTCCCGCCAGTAAGCCATTCTTGTTGTTAATTGTAATTTCAACCGGATAGCTGAGCCCGACACCCGATTTTTTGCCTATAAACAAAATGGTTCCGGTAGTACCTTCTTCAATGGCATCGCTTTTAACCTGCACTTGCTGCCCTTTGGCAATGCGGAGAACCTGTGCCTCGGTAACATTGCAGCGTAGTTTAAGCTGCGAATCGTCGATGATATCGAAAAGCCTTGCTCCGGGATTAAGGTAGGCTCCCACTTCGATGTAACGTTCGTTAATGTACCCTGCAATGGGCGCTTTTATTGTAGCGTCGGCCAGTCGGCGTTTGCTGCTTAGGTAGCGACTTTCGGCTGAAATAAGTTGCATGTGCATGTTGTCGAGTTGCTGTGCCGTAACCCCTCCGCTTTCCTTTGCTTTTGCGAAACGCTCGTAGTCGGTTTTCAGTGCTTTGTACGTTGCTTCGCTCGATAGGTAATCGGCTTTCAGCATTTCGTCGTCAACTTGTATAAGGGTTTGCCCTTTTTGTACCCAACTGCCTTTGTCAACTAAAATTTTAAGTATCCGCCCCGAAACATCCGAAACATAGGCCAATTCCCTTATGGGCTCCAATGTTCCATTCGAAGTAAATTGGGTGCTGAAGGTTTCCTCTCCAACCACATCGATTTGCACTGGTACAGCACTTGAGACCATTGAGGCCAGCTCTGTTTTCTGCTGGTTGGTTTTTTTGTTCATTCTTAGCACTAATATTATTGCGGCTATTATTGCCAAAATCACCAGTATGTTTATTGCTCGTTTCATATTTTTATTGTTTTATTTGCTGTTTACTAGTTCTTTAATTGTGCCGTTCGACTTTCGGAGTTCGATGTAGGCACTCATGTATTTGTTGAGTGCATCGGCATAGCTTATTTGTGCCTGAATGAGCGACGAGTTGGCATTGAGCACATCCGACATGGAAGCAAGCCCTTGTTGAAAGTTTACTTCGGTAATGCGGAATACTTCGTTGGCCAGCTCCATGTTTTTGCGCTGTGCATCGATGGTTTGTTTGCTGTCGGAAAGTTTTAAAAGTGAATTTTTGTACGCCATGGAAAGCGATTGGCTTAAGGCAAGCTCGTCTTCTTGAAGCTTCATCAGCTCAATTTCGGCACCTTTCAGTTTCGCATTTTTCGACATGCCTGCAAAAATGGGTACCCGCAGGTTTAGCCCAATTGCCGACGATGGGTAGGTATAACGGTCTTCGGAACTAAAAAGATCGTCGCCTAGTAAATTATACTGATAATTAACGCCGAGCATCAGCGATGGAAGGAATTCGCTTTTGGCCGATTTTATTTGAAGGTTCCCAATTTTTTGTTGTTGCTGCACCAACTGAAAAGGAAGCAGCCGGTTTAACTCAAATTGTTGCATAAGGGGCGATTCGGCCTTGTTTTCGAAAAACGAAAGGTCGATTTCTTCGATCGTTAAAGGCTGATTCATGTCCATCCCAATTTGAAGTTTCAGCAAATTTTTCTGGATTTCGATGGCATTTTGAATAGCGCTTTGCTGAGTGAAAAGGTTAACGCGGTTTACTTTAAGCCGATCTAAGTCGACTTTTTTTACCAAGCCGTTTTGGTAATTGGTTTCCATTACAGCCAACATTTTGTCAATTAGCTGTATGCTCTGTTTGAACTGGCTGGCCGCGTAGGTGGTCGATTGTACGGCATAGAAAAGGTTAGCCGTTTGGGCAATAACATCTTCTTCTTTCGATTCAAGGCCAAGTGTGGCCATCGCTTCGGCAGTTTTGGCAATCTCGAGGGTAGTGAACAGGGTAAAGTTCAAGATTTGTTGGTTAAGGCTGGCCCCTAAGCCCGACGAGTAATTGGTGCCCATTTCGATGGTCATGTATTTGTCGGCGTTCGGATCTTGCAAATTTGGAGGCAGCATTTCGTTAATGAAATTGGGCATTACAAATTGCGATTTTTTCAAGTTGTAATTGAAACTGCCCGAACCACTAATTTGCGGAAACAAACTTCCCAGCACTTCGCGCCTCGACTCAAAGCTTTTTTCAAGGTCGAGTTTCGACTTTTTAAGGTTGTTGTTGTTCTCCAATGCAAAGCCGATGCACTTTTGCAAGTTATACGTTTCCTGTGCCTTAACTGGTATTGTGACCAGTGCACACAGAAAAATAATGAGAATTGTTTTGGATTTTATCATAACTGTATTCTTTAGTTATAAAAGCAAATGCCCCTTTTCGGATACCAATCCTTTAAGGGTGAATTTTGAAACTGTTTCGAAATATTTTGAGTTAGAATAGCCTGTGTTGTTGAGTGCCGAATGAAAATAGAATCCAAAAACCGAATGGCTGATGTATTGGCTGAAAAAGGAAACATCGAGGTCGGCATTGTACAAGCCCTCGCGAATCCCTTTTTCAATATTTTCAATGATACGTTGTTTGAAAAAATCGACATCGGAGGCATGGCTAGCATAAACCATGTCGGGGTAAAGCCGCTGTAAATCGTGGATAAACAGGGGTGAGAGTTGAGAAAGAACCGTTTCGAGTTCTTTGAAACCCTCGCGCATACAGTCGATGGCATTTTTCGATTCATCGGTAAAAACAGCAACCCGTTGGTTCAAATCGACAAACATGCATTGCATGCAGGCTTTGTGAAGATCTTCTTTCGAGCTAAAGTGGTTGTATAGGGTTTTTTTCGAGATCGACATTTTCTCGGCCAGTTCATCCAATGAAAGTTTAAGTCCTTCCTGCTTAAATATTTGAAGCGCCTTTGTGATGTATTTCTTGTTTTTGAAATTCATTTTTT
>JAFGAF010000193.1 GCA_016933815.1 Prolixibacteraceae bacterium | reverse complement strand
TCGTAGCTGCCATCGCCCATTAAAAGCAAATATTTTAATTGTGTTTGGCTACTTTTACCTCTTTCATAAAACATTCGCAACATGTTTTTGATCGCTGTTAAATCGGGCAAGCCCGACGAAAATTCATTGTAGATTTGGAACAAGTCGACCACCAGTACCTTCATGTTTTCGGTACTGCGATGGAATTCGGCCAATTGCTCCGAAGCATCCATAAAATTGGGGTGGGTAACAATAATCATTTCATATTGCGGCAGTCCGTGCAGGTTTTGGTTCGCGATTTCTTCTACAAACTCAGGCTCAGGAAAACCTTCTTTCTCTGGAATAAAAGCCACATAAGTGTTTATTTGTTTGCCATTATCGGTAAAGGTTGTTTTATTGTTGTTGAATGTGCCTGTAATGCTTAACGGAGCAGCAAAATTGCTTACGTCCCAAATAATTGCATTTGAGTTGTTTGTGGTTATTTCGTATGCTATTGTGTTGGCATTTAGGGCTGCACGGTTACGAAAAGTTAATTGTTCGTTGTCGATTATCAATTTCGAGCGGGCATTAATGCTTAAAAAATCGAGCCACGAATCGCCGCTGGGAGCAACTGTTTCGTAGGTAATTTTAAATGTCATTTCGTTGCCGGGCTTAAACGAAAGTGATTTATAGATTGGCTTTGCGTAGTCGATCTTTTTATTATCTAACTCACTGGTGCCAATTCGTTGGTTGTCGAGGTCGATGTGGTGGTACGAAACTTTCGACGAAGCTGCTGTGCTCGAAATTTGAAGGGTAGCATCGTAGTTTGTTAATACGTGCGGAAACGAAAAAGTTACACTCTTTGATGACTGTGTCATGATGCGGTCGGAATACCAAATATTGCTCGAACGATGAATATTGATGCGTTCGGTTTCATAAAATTGTAAATCATCGAAATAATTTAGTGTGGCACTTGCACTGGTTTCGGGTTTGCTTTTTTGTGCCGGAGCGTTCGATTTCTGTTTGTCGGTAGTTAAGTAGAAGTATGTTTTTTCGCTGTATAAATTTATCTGATGCGAAAATATTTCTGTGTTTGAATCGTATTTCCATTCAACCGATCCGTTCGAATAAAAGAAAATTGCATTTTGCCCCTGGTGGTTTTTTTTGTGAAGTACAGGTAATTTTTCGAGGTCGTCGGGGTAAGTTTCGTTGTTGTTTTGCGGCAACATGTACCCTCCGTTGCTGAAAATTGCTATGTTTTCGGGAGTGGATATGCCCCATTCTTTTAATTTTTCGTAAGTAACAGAGTGGATTCCCTCGGTGCTTGCCGATATTTTTATCCATTTACCCTCGCTTAAAATCGAAGCGGTTTTGTGTTGATTTTGAGGGAAAAGGGTTTTGGTTAATAAAAGTAAAATAGTGAATAGTAATATGTTGTATCTCATTTCTGTTGTATTTCTTTCACACTAAAACGCTGATTTTTTTCTTTTATTATTATCGACGTTGTAAAATAAGTAAAAGGTTTTATCGTTTTCAAACAATAAAAGCGATATAATTAAGATCATTTTTGATATTTTTGTTGAATGATTTTTCAAATAAAATCTTTCAATGTTAAAGAAAGATGGTCATTTTTATTGGTATTAAATCATTTTATTTATATTTGTTGCAAAACGCATAATAATTTTTGGAAAATGAGACAACTGTCATTTTTGCTAATACTGCTGATAGTCGGTTTGGTTAGCTGTAAGGACTCAAAGCAAAGTGGTTC
>JAFGAF010000192.1 GCA_016933815.1 Prolixibacteraceae bacterium | reverse complement strand
CCCATTGTTATGGGAAATAAAAATTCGAAAGCCAAGCCAAAAACGTGGGCCATTGGCAATAACGAAACAATTCGGTCGTGTGGTCTCAGTGGCATGTAATCCTGAGCATACACAATGTTAGAATACAAACTCCTAACAGGAATCATAACCCCTTTCGAGAAGCCCGATGAACCCGATGTATAAGAAAGCACCTGCACCTCTTCGTCGGCACGATCGACAAAAAAGAAATCTTCTTTTTTAACTTGTTGGCCTTGCATTAAGTTCAAGCCTTCAGCCGACAATGCTTTAAGGTGATCATCTTTTGCGTTTAACACACTAAAATCATCAATGGCTATTGTTCCTTCAATTCCATGGAGTTTTTCAATTTCGAGTGTGTCGAAAAGCGATTTACCTGCAAAAAGGAATTTTGCACCTGAATGTTCAACAATGTGATAAACATTTTCGGGTATAAAATCGGGTAAAATGGGTACGGCAATTGCGCCATAAGCCATTGTGGCCAGAAAAACCTTTGCCCAATTTGATGAATTACGCCCATAAATTGCAATTTTATCGCCAGGTTTAACACCGGCCTTTTCAAAAATCAACTTCAAAGTTTGAATCGATTGAGCAACATCTTTGTATTTTAATTCGCTGCCGCCATAATCGGAAAAAAGGTTTTGATCCCAGAATTTTCTGAAAACCTCGGTGTACATTGCACCTAACTTATTATACTCCATACCATTCGTTATTTAATTATTGTGCACTAAATTAATCGAAATCTATAAATAAACACCTCAATCGTTAATTTGATCAAAAATTATTTATCAACTTCCATTTTGAGAGGTTTAATATCGTCGCCCCAATATATTGTTGTATGTGGAAACGGTATTTCAATGCCATTTTGGTCGAATGCTTTTTTAAGCCGCTTTCGGTATTCGCGGCCAACATTCCATTGTTCAATGGGGCGAGTTTTTATTCGGGCACGAATAACCACAGCACTATCGGCAAAATTATCGACACCAACCACTTCGATAGGCTCTATTATTTTTGGACCAAACTCGGCATCATCTTGCATTTTAAGTCCCACATCGGTCATAATTTGAATAACTTTTTCGGGATCTTCTTTGTAAGCAACACCCATATCGAGCACAACAGCCGACCATTCTTTGGTCATATTCGATATGGTATTGATTTTTCCGTTTTGAAAAATATGAACAACGCCAGAAAAATCGCGCAGGGTTGTTGTTCGAAGTTCAATTTTTTCGACGCTACCGCCGGTTCCGTTAATAATTGCCACATCGCCGGTGCGTATTTGGTTTTCGAGCAGTATAAAGAAACCCGAAATGAAATCGCGAACCAGCTCCTGAGCGCCAAAACCAACAGCCAGACCAACAATTCCCGCACCTGCAAGTATTGGCTTTATGTCGATATTCAATTTGTTTAACAAAACCATAATGGCTGTAGCCCAAATCAGTATTTTGCCAATTCCGAGCAAAATACCCATCAATGTTTTAATACGTTTTTCGGCCTCAACATCGTCAATTGTAGCATTCTTATAAGCCCTGTTCAAAATAAAATTCGATAAACGCTTTATCATGAACCGATACAATTTAAGAGCGACGAAAGTTATTACAAATAAAAGCACCAAACTTGGAAAAACATTAACCAACCATTCAACAATTCCGGATAAAATTTTCTCCCAATATTCAATCGTTATCAAATCTTTCATAAGCAATCATCATTTTTCAACTTTTAAAACATTTCCTTAAAATAACAAAAAAACACGATTTTATAAAATATCGTTATAATTCGCTATTTCAAGCTCTATACTTTTACGCTTCTTAATTGCCTCCGAAAGCTTAAGAGCATCAACAACTGCTTCAACATCGAATTTTTCGAGCAGTATATAATAGTAACGTGCACCCAAAAAAACACATTTTAAATTAAGGCTGCTGTTGTTTGCTATAAAATGTATAACCGAATCGGCTTTGCCATCCATGTACGATACGCGTTCCCACTTATAATCCATAAAATCGCTCCGGTGATTCAACGCATCTCCAACAGGCACCCGCTCCGACTTGGACTGCAACTCTCCATCGTAAACACGAATTCCGGTATGGCTCAACCACTCTTTGCCCATGTAATTACTTGAGAGGTGCATTACGCCCCTTTCGTCGAGGTGCACTTGAAGAAACGAACGATCCCACGAACGGTTCAATGTTTGTTTTTTGTGATTATATTGCCAATACATATCAAATTCGGTTTTCTCTTTCACAAAGTTTTTTTCAAGCTCAAAAATTACGCTATCGAGCTTTATCAACTGTAATTTTCGTTGATCAATCATTTGTTGAAGCGTAACTTTGCGAATATTATCGGCAACACCAATTTGAACTTTGGCTTCGGGGAAAAGAATTTTTACTGAATCGATAATTGCCAATGCAGCTAAAGTATCGCCGGTTGCCAACACATTTTTAGCTGTGTTAATTTTTTGAACGGCCAATTCGCGTTGCGAATGACCACATGACCATAGCAATAACACTATGAATACCAGAAAAATACATAACTTGTAACGAACCATTATTTGTTTCTCCCAATTTTAAAACGTTTAAAGCGATTCCAAAAATAACAATTGTTGCTATTTTTTTATGAATTTGTTTGCACATTTAAAAAACTTGAACTTTATTTGCACCGCCTTAAACGAAGTGGGCAAAGGAAACAAAAAGAAAAAAAAATTGAAATATTTTTTTGGAGAATAAAAAAAGCTTTTTACCTTTGCAAACCGAAATTTTGAAGTACAAAATTGGCCCGTTCGTCTAGGGGTTAGGACGCCAGGTTTTCATCCTGGTAGCAGGGGTTCGAATCCCCTACGGGCTACTTTATAAAAAGAATAGAAATGGCAAATCATAAATCAGCAGAAAAAAGGATCAGGCAAAACGCCAAAAGAAAATTAGCTAACAAATATTACGCTAAAACCATGCGTAATGCTGTTAAGAAGCTAAGGAACACAACTGAAAAAGAAGAAGCTGCAGGAATGTATCCTAAAGTAACATCGTTGGTTGACCGTTTGGCCAAGAAAAACATCATCCACAAAAACAAAGCTTCTAATTTAAAATCGAAATTAGCAGCCCACATTGCAAAATTGTAAGCAAATTACACGCTATATTTAAAAGCCGCTAAATTAGCGGCTTTTTTTTTGCCTAAATTGGGTGTTGCATAATTGCCTGTAATGCTTTAATTTAGCACAATGGCTGAATACGAAAAACTATCGATAAAAATGTGGGCAGTTGAAGACCGCCCACGAGAGAAAATGCTCAAACATGGCTTTGCAGCTCTTTCGAATGCCGAACTAATGGCAATATTAATCGGATCGGGGAACCGTAACGAAACAGCGGTTGAACTATCGAGGCGAATATTGAACGATTTTGATAACAATCTCGACGAACTTGGACGCGCATCGGTCGATAAGCTAAAAACCTACAAAGGCATGGGCGAAGCAAAAGCAATAAACGTGTTGGCAGCCCTTGAGCTAGGCAGGCGACGGCAATCGTATTCAAGAGGAAATGTTAAGAAAATCACTCAAAGCAGCGACATATTTGATTTTTTATCGCTTGAAATGTGCGACCTGCAACACGAAGAATTCTGGATCATTTTTCTCGACCGTTCCAATAAAATTATCGATAAAACTCGCATTAGCCAGGGTGGGCTTTCGGGCACGGTTATCGATGTTCGAATAATAATGAAACAAGCACTCGACAAACTGGCTTCTTCGATTATTTTAGCCCATAACCACCCCAGCGGAAACATAAACCCAAGCCAGGCCGACACCGAGATTACACACAAAATAAACAATGCAGCAAAACTTCTCGACATTTCAGTGCTCGATCATTTAATTATTTCAAAACATCAATTTTATAGTTTTGCCGACGAAGGCTTACTGTAATTTTACTTATTTTTGGGCAACAATAGTTTATCATGATTAATGTTTTCAATCAAAATATTACACCTCGCATTGATTATGCTTTGCGCTTAATTTTTGAGACCATTTTAAAAAGCAAAGTAAGCCTCTTCGATAACAGCGAAAGATTTGCTCAATCAGCAGGGCCTAAAATTAATTACTCCGAAATTAACATACCTAACAGCATAAAAATCAAACCACACGGGCTTCTGAATGAAAGCCATTTACAACATCAAAATCCAACGTTCTTTGAATGGAACGAAACAACTGTTATTTTCCCTGTTGATGAGTCGGATTTACCCTTTGATATTTTTACAGCAAGCTTTTATTTGGCAAGCAGATACGAAGAGTATTTGCCCGGCAAACGCGACTCGCACCAACGATTTATGCCCCGATACAGTATTGCTGGCCAAAACATGCTTCTCGAAAAACCGCTTATAAACATTTGGGCACTTAAATTTGCCAATATAATTGAAGAAAAATTTCCAGGCTTCAGCTTTCAACGTTCAACGTTCAGATATCAGCCCAGTTTCGATATCGATAATGCATGGGCTTTTCAACATAAAGGTTTTGCAAAGCTATTTCTTTCACCATTTAAAGACCTTGTAAAGGGTAATTTTAAAACACTGGCTTTGCGCTTTAAAGTTTTTTGGCATCTCAAACCCGATCCTTATAACAATTATGAGTTCATGCTCTCAACGCTGAAACAATTTCATTTCAGGCCCATTACGTTCTTTTTAATGAGCAGCTCAGGAAAAAGAGACAGGGCCATATCGCACCGAAACATTTTTTTTCGTAATCTGATACTTCAAATGGCAAAAGCCGGAAAAATAGGCATTCACCCTTCATACAGGTCAAATAAAAACAACAAACATCTTTCGAAAGAAATAAATAGGCTTGAAAATATTACCCACAAAAAAGTTAAACGAAGCAGGCAGCATTATTTAAAACTATCGTTTCCGAAAACCTACCGGGCTCTTATTGAAAATGGCATTAAAGCCGATTACAGTATGGGATACGCCAGCCGCCCCGGGTTCAGGGCAAGTATAGCTACTCCGTTTTATTTTTTCGATATTATTGAAAACCAAGCAACAAACCTTAAAATTTATCCGTTTCAGGTAATGGACGTAACATTACTGAATTACCGGCACATGAACCCTGCCGATGCTATAAAGAAAATTAATCAACTAATGACCGAAACCGCAAAAGTGGGTGGCACCTTTATTAGCTTATGGCACAACGAAACACTTAGCGAAACCGGCCGCTGGAGAGGATGGCGAAATGTTTACAACGAAATGACACGAATGGCAGCTGAATTAAGAGATGGACAAAAAAATATTACTTCTTAACAACAAACAAATCGACACCCAACTTTGGGACAAGGTTATTCAAAATGCGCCCAACTCGAGGGTTTATGCCGAAAGCTGGTATCTCGATTGTGTTGCACCCAACTGGCAAGGCCTTATATATGGCAACTACGAATACATTATGCCTGTTATTGGCATGCACAAATGGGGACTCAATTACGCCATTCAACCAATGTACTGTCAACAACTTGGCATATTCCCTACGGCAACACCTTCGGTCTCTCTGGAGTTCATCAATTCATTAAAGAGCAAATTTAAATACTTTCAGATCCCCCTGAATTCGTTAAATATTCGGACAGATAAGGTTATTGACGTCGATTTTCGCAAAAATTACATCCTTTCGCTCAACCCGGCCTATACCGATATCAAAAAGAAATACACCAAACACACCTTGCGCTATTTACCTAAAGCACAAGCAACAAATACAGTAATGAAAAATATAGGCATCAGCGATTTTATTGAATTTAAAAGTCAAAATTCGCAAAAGTCGTTTACCAAAACCCATAAAACTGCCTTACAGCTTATAATTGCACACAGTACAAGCAAAGCACGCGGCATAATATATGGCGCCTATTCGCCCAAGAACGAGTTAATTGCTGCCGCCTTTTTCTTAAAATCAGCACAGCGTTATGTTTATCTGAGCTCAGTATCGTCGGACCAAGGAAAAGCAAACCGTGCCATGTATGCAATAATTGACCAATTTATTGCCGACCATGCCCAACAACCTGCGCTACTCGATTTTGAAGGCTCGATGTTTGAAGGCATTGCACGTTTTTTTGCTGGCTTTGGAGCACAACCCGAAACCTACCAAGTAATTAAACACAACAATTTGCCCGGTATTATTAAATGGTTTAAAAAGTAAATGAACGAAAAAGTTAAAAATATAATCGCAGCAAGTGGACAACTAATTCCATTGAACTGGCTCACCACTAAAAATCAGCCTCCATTTTTGCCGTTCTATCATATTGTTTCCGACTCGCACCCCGATTATATTAGTTTTTACTCGATCCGCAACCCAAAACTATTCGAAAAAGAACTCGACTTCTTGTTAAAACATTTCAATGCTGTTGACCTCGACACCTTGCTGCAGCAGCCCAAACAAAACGATATGCACCTGACATTCGACGATGGCCTTACCGAATGCATCAGCACAATTGCCCCAATGCTAAAGCGCAAAGGCATACCGGCTACCTTTTTTGTAAGTCCCGATTTCATCGATAACAAAGCGCTTTTTCATCGTTTCAAAAGAGCCATTCTCGAGAAAAAGGGCATTATTAAGCCCGGAGGAAAACGGTTTAATTATCGGCAAGTTAACGAGCTCGACCAAATAGCGTTGCAACACCAAATCGACTTTACAAGCTACAAACCCTACCTTACTTCGGAGCAATTGCAACAACTGCACAACATGGGCTTCAATATAGGTGCCCACAGCATGTACCACCCCGAAATGTGGCTAATGAACGAAAACGAACAATTTGAACAAATTGCCAATAGCATGAAATGGATCAGCGACCGTTTCAACCCAAAAATTAAAGCTTTTTCATTTCCGTTTACCGACCAAGGAATACAACCATCGGTATTCGAAAAAATTATAAATGAGAACATTGCAGACATCACATTTGGTACCGCAGGACTAAAACACGACATTGCTAAAAACCATTTCCAGCGGGTTCCCATTGAACGAAAAGAATTTTGGAGCATAAAAAAGAATGTTCATTTTGAATATTTCTATTACTTTGTTCGTTCGTTGCTTAAAAAGAATAATGTAACCCGTTGATTAGTCAATTTTATATGCAATTTTTTCTGAAACAACTTTGTGATAATTTCGATTTTTTTGGCAATAATATTGCCTTTAATATCGAAGAACAAGATTTTACTTATTCAGAATTGGGGCTTCGTGTTTCGGCAATACAAAGCAAAATTATTACTCACACCAACGAGCAGTACTTCGCTGTAGTAAGCCGCAATCATATCGACACTTATGCAACGATATTTGCGCTATGGCTATCGGGGAAAACAATGGTACCAATAAGCGCATCGAATCCGAAGGAGCGCAATGCATACATTATTGATTCGGTTGAAATAAATACCATTTTTGATGCTTCGGAAGAACAACTTCAATTTGAAAATTCACAAACGATATTCACGTCAGCACTACCGAACAATAGCAGCGTGCCAAAATATATCGAAACCGACAAAGAAACCGATTTGTATATTCTTTTCACCAGTGGCAGCACAGGTTTACCCAAAGGAGTTCGCATTAGTCAAAACAACATACAAGCTTATATCGAAGCGCTCGAAGCTTGTAATTATCCCATTAACTACACCGATCGTTTTCTGAATATTTACGATCTTACATTTGATGCATCGATACAATTTTACGTGTGGCCAATTTGCTTGGGTGCAAGGATTTACACCCTTCCGGCAAAAGGAATAAAATATCTGCAAGCCATAAAAACCTTAAGTCAACACAAGATTACTGTGGTAAAAATGACTCCATCGGTATTGTTTTACCTACAAAAATACTTCGACCAAATACAGTTACCGCTTCTGCGATTTTCACTTTTTGGCGCCGAAGCTTTGCCCGAAAGTATTGTTGAAAAGTGGCAAAATTGCGTTCCCAATGCCGAAATACATAATGTTTACGGCCCCACCGAGGCCACAGTAAACTGCACCTTTTATAAATGGAAAGCTAACAGTAAGCACAGTTCATTTAATGGAATTGTATCGATAGGTCAGCCATACACAAATACAAGAACTATTATCTGCAACAGCAATCGCGAAATATTGCCTGCCGGCGAAAAAGGCGAACTTTGCCTGGCCGGGGCACAAATAACAAAGGGCTACTGGAAAAACGAAGACTTAAACAAAAAGCAATTCTTCACCAAAAGCGTTAATGGTAAAACTGAACGCTTTTATGCGACCGGAGATTTGGCCACAATCAGCCCCAACGAAGGAAACATATTTTTCCTCGGGCGCATCGACTCGCAGGTACAAATTGACGGGCACAGGGTTGAGCTTGGCGAAATTGAGCATTATGCCCATTTATTTACAGGTGTAAAAACGGTAGCCATTGCCACAGGCACCGATAGTATTCAAAACCAAATAACCCTTTTCGTTGAATCGGAAAACACTGATATACTGAACCTAACATCATATCTGAAAGAAAAATTGCCCACTTACATGATTCCGGCAAAAATTATTGGCTTAACACAAATTCCCCTGCTCATTAGTGGTAAAACCGATCGTGTTCAACTTAAAAAGTTAATCAAATGAGGGCTACCATAGTTGATAACATCATTGCATTTTATACCGATGCCGCTCAATCGCAACAGATTCAGTTTAGCGAATCGATGGGCTTAAAATGGTTCAAAAACAAACCATCACATTGGCCCAATGTTATTGTTGGTAAACCCACCCCCGAAAATACTGCTTTTGTAAAATCGGGGATTGAAGCCGGACAATTGCCCCCATTTTGGCTAATCGAAAACACAAACAACAACACCACACTGTTAGATGACGCAAAATTCAGAGAGGTGATGCGCTGGGAAGGCATGTGGCTTAACCCCATGGATTTAAAAAAACCCGATAAAAATACTCAGCTAACCTTAGCTGAAGTAAAAACAGCTACACAATTAAACAATTGGATTAATGTAGCATTTACTGTTCTGATACCCGATAAAAGAGTGGGCACAGCAACTACGCAACTTTGGTTCAATAGCGAAAAATACATCATGTTATCGGGCATAATCAACAAGCAAACCATTTGTACCGGCCTGGCACTAATCAACCAACAAACAGCAGGGCTTTACTTTATCACAACCCTGCCCCAATACCAAAAAATGGGATTTGGTGCGCAACTGGTAAGTGTGCTTATTGAAAAATGCTTCGCATTGGGTGCAAACGAAATCATACTACATGCATCGAGCGCAGGCTTTAAACTATACAAGAACCTGGGTTTCCAATCCGACGGACAACTTTCTACGTACTGGAAAATTGGCAAATTCTAATTACACAATTATATTTGTACTTATGACACACGATCACACATTCAATAAAGTTTCCGAAATAATTTTAAAAAATGTTGGGCAAACCAAGCTTAACCTAAACCGCAACACCTTAAGCAGCGATGTTGATGGCTGGGGCTCACTGCAACACATTATGATAATTTCTGAAATAGAAGAAACCTTCGGCATTAAATTCGATTTTATGGAAATTCTCGAGATGAAAAGCGTTGGAGATATTTGCATTGCAATTGAAAAACAAAATTCATAAGTTTTGTATTTCAAAAATTACACATTGGCGCAACTGGCTGACTACCTGAACAGCAGCGAATTTGCAAATGGCAAAACCATTGCTATCACCCCTTTGCGTGCTGCGAGCCAACTTAAAAACCCCAAAGCATCGGGCTCCGATATTGTTTTAAACATTGCTTTCGACGAAAACAACGAGATAATTGGTTACATAGGTGCTTTGCCCCATAAGGTTAACGACATAAAATGCGCCTGGAACTCGTGTTGGTGGGTAAAACCCGGCACTCCCGCTCAAATATCGATGAAACTGCTTTTCATGTTTATCGACAACTGGGGGAAAAAAGTGCTTTTTTCTGAAATGACCCCGCACACTTCGAAAATTATTGAAAAACTTGGCTTTTGTAAAAACCTGACAACTTTTGGTTTTAGAGGCTACTTCAGGTTCCCTCTGGCCGAAGTTTTGCCACAAAAAAAACCATTTTTAAAACCTATTGCTCCGCTGTTAGTGTTGGCCGACAAAACACTTAATTTTGGTTTAAACCTTCGCGACGTTTTAATCAGGGACAAATGCTCACTTAGTATCGAAAAAACTGATTTACTGAACAATGCCGATGATTTGTTTATTTCAAAATTCGACATGCATTCACCAGGCAAGCGAAACAGTAACGATTTTAATTGGATAAGTCAGAACCCCTGGCTCATTGAGCCCGAAAATGCTCAACCCCGAATTAGCAACAGGTACTATTTTTCATATCAAACCCAACGATTCGAAACAGCTTGGCTGAGATTTTTCGACAAGCAGAAACAGGTTGGTTTGGTTGCCTATTCCATCAGGAACAACTCCCTTAAGCTGCCTTATGTTTATTGCGAAAAAGAATACGCTTACGAAATCAGCAATTATTTTTTGACACTGCTTAAAACCGACAAAAGAATCACATCGCTTACCACATTTCACAACGCCCTTACCGAAGCCTTCAAACAGCAACATTGCTTTTTATACAAATTAACAATTCCCAAATACTCAGCCATATCGAAACAACTTTTAAGTGAATGCAAAATCGATTCACCAATTTTTCAGATGGGCGATGGCGATGCTATTTTCACTTAATTGCTAAAAACACAACTTTAGACTCAATGAAAAAATAACTTCGAAACAGTTTTCGAAGATCAGAATCTAAAAGAATTTTGTTAACTTTCAAAGGTTTTTAGCACACCAAAATGGCAGTTAATCGCAGCAATAAAAGCATATTTCAAATACTCAGAAAACCTTTATTAGTTGTTCGAAAAACAATTTATAAAGGCGAGAAAGTGCGCTGCAATATTTGCGGCAACAATTTCAGCCGATTTTTGTCGCACAAACTTCCCTACCGAAGAAATGCCAGGTGCCCATATTGCCATTCGCTCGAGGCCGACAGGGTGCTTTGGTTTTTTTTATCGAACGAAATACTTGGCAAAAAGAACAAAAAACGTTTTTTATACATCGAACCCCATGCCTCAATTCTGGATAAACTCGAACAAGCCCACATACATACCGACACCGTAAAGCGCAATACATTTACCAACAAGCTATTACTCACAAAAAAAGAAAAAAACACAGGAGGCATTTACGATGTAATCATTTTTTCGCACCAGTTACAATACATTGGAAACGAAGATGTTGTACTTGCCGAACTTAAACGATTATTGCGAACAGGGGGAACAATTCTGTTACAAACAATAGTAAACCCAAACATGGACAGGGCTTACGAAAACATTGAAACCGCCGAAGATCGCGACCGGCTTAAAAACTTTTATCAACCGGGCATTAAAAGCATTTATGGAATAAATTTGAGCAAACAACTTACAAAAGCCGGTTTTAAAGTCGAAGTAATAGATTTTGCCCAGCAATTGGGCGAAAGTGCCATTGAATATTACTGCTTGGGAAGCAGTTACCGCGAAATCATATACAAATGCAAAAAACCATAAAAATGAAGGTCATCAATTTAAGCGAACAAAACTCAATATTCAACCAGTTCATAGCCGAAATTAGAGATATCAACATACAGAGTGATCCGTTCAGGTTTAGGAAGAACATTGAACGCATTGGCGAAGTATTTGCCTACGAAATAAGCAAAACACTCGAGTTTTACGAGCATGATGTAGAAACACCGCTGGGCGTTTCGAAAGTTGCCACGCCTACAGCTTTTCCAATATTAGCAACAATTTTGCGTGCCGGGCTACCGCTCCATCAAGGCCTGCTCAATTATTTCGACCGAAGCGGCAATGCTTTCATTTCGGCTTACCGTAAATATGTCGATAAGAAAGACTTCGTTATTGAGTTTGAATACCTTGCATCACCATCGTTGCACGACAAGGTTGTGATATTGTCGGACCCAATGCTGGCTACCGGCTCGTCGCTCGAAATAAGTTATTACGGATTGTTACAAAAAGGAATGCCCAAACATGTACACCTTGTTGCGGTTATTGCCAGCCAAGCAGGAGTTAACCATGTAATTGAGAAATTACCGGCCGAACACTGCACCCTTTGGGTTGGAGCCATCGATCCCGATTTGAACGACAAAGCCTATATCGTTCCGGGCTTGGGCGATGCCGGAGATTTAGCCTATGGCGAAAAACTTGACAACTAAAGAATTGTGTTTATTCAGTTTCGGTTTCAGCTTGTTTTTCTTTCTTCCATTTAAAGAAAAAGTCCATGATTTGAAATTCAATTTCCATTTGACCGGCAAACCATGGCAACCGGTTATTAATGTTGCAATAAAGCATAAATTCGTCGGCTTGTTTACCTTGCAAGCCAGTTAGGCGTTCAATATTTTCGAGATTAAAGTATTTCGAAAACTGCATCCATTCTTCATTATTTTGAATAATGACCCGTATTTCGCGTTTTTGCTTTTCCTTTTTACTGGTATAATACTGGGCAAACGAAAGTGGCGAAACCAGAGCAGTGTACCATGGGGGTTTTTCATTAAAAGCATCGCCGCGCAATTCAACAGGAATATCGAGGGGTTCGGCATCGGGCAAACCTAATCGTTCACGCATATTGAGATTTTCGGTTACCGTAACTTCATCAATCAAAAAACGCACAGGCTTGAGGACGATTTCGTAAAGCTGTTTGGGTGGAAATTCGCTGATGAACAGTTTTTCATCAACATATCCAACTGCTTTAATAATTAAAGTATCCTCGGTTGACATGCGAATGGAAAACATTCCATCGACATTTGTTGTAGTTCCCGAGTGCGATGCCGGATTTACAATGTGTGCAAACGATACCGGTTCGCCGGTTTCGGCTTCAACAACCTTACCCCTGATGTAAACAATATACAAATCGGGGGATTGCGCCTTTGCAAAGCAAATAGCAGCAAGAAACAAAATCAATATGGCAGTTGCTTTTTTGTTCATAAATAATGTGTACTTGCAAAAATAGATTAATTACACCCCTATTGATTCAAATCAACAAAAATTAACCACCCGTTTAACAATATTTAGTTTTTAAGAGCATAAAAAAAGCGGCCAAAACCGCTTTTATAACTCATTGACAATTGCTTGCCTTATTTTTTCAAAGTCATCGGGCGAAAGTTTCAATTTTGGATTGGCAAAATTGATATCGTGTTCGCTTTGCATGGGCACCAAATGAATGTGTGCATGCGGAACTTCGAGCCCCAACACCGCCACACCAATTTTTTTACAGGGCACAGCTTTTTTAAGCGCATGAGCTACTTTTTTGGCAAAAGCCTGAAGCCCGATATATGTTTCATCGTCGAGGTCGAAAAGATAATCGACTTCTTTTTTGGGAATTACCAAAGTATGGCCTTTGGCCAAAGGAAAAATATCGAGAAAAGCGTAAAAGCGATCATTCTCAGCTATTTTGTACGATGGTATCTCACCATTAACTATTTTGGTAAATATTGACGACATAACAGATTAAAATTGCGGTATTAAATTGAAATATCGATAATCTCGAAAGGGATAACACCCGAAGGTACCTGAATATCTACTACATCGCCAACTTTTTTACCCAGAAGGCCTTTGGCAATTGGTGTTCCAATTGATATTTTACCGGCTTTAAGGTCGGCTTCGTGTTCCGAAACAATGGTGTATTTCATTACCGCATTGTTCTTCTTGTTTTTAATGGTCACAATGTTCATAATTTGTACCGACGAAGTATCGATTTTCGATTCGTCGATAATACGCGCATTGGCAATTTTCGCCTGCACCTGGGCAATACGCGCCTCGAGCATGCCTTGAGCATCTTTTGCTGCATCGTACTCGGCATTCTCTGAGATATCACCCTTTTCAATTGCTTCGCCAATCTGCTTCGAAATGGCAGGGCGTTCAACTTTAACCAAATGATCCAACTCCTGCCTTAACTTTTTTAAGCCATCGGCAGTCATGTAAGTAATTCCAGACATAGCTCTTAAAAATAAATGGATTATGTATAAAAAAAATAGAATCCCGACCACTGGAGGGTCGAAATCCCAATATTGATGCAAATTTAATCTTTTTTTTGGATTTCCAACAATGCATTATATCACTCCCTCAAAAAACGGAGTGTTATAGAACATCTTTTTATTGGTATTTTCTGTTTAATAATTCAGAATAAACAACTGCTTGTTTCAGGTTAAAATGTTCAACTATCGAATGCTTTTTTATTGAGTGTTTATCTTTTGTTTCGTGCTTGACACCTTCTATTTCTGAAACATGTTTTACGTATTTGGGCCGATCGTTAATGCGCATGCCTTCTTTAGCCATCATTCCTACTTTCTCTTCAGGAGAAATAAAACCCGAATATTGGCTGTACTTATTCTTTTCGGGAGTTTTGTTTGCCTGAGGCTGATCAACCACCTCAGATTGAACACGCTCGGGGGTTTTTATCTCGTCGCTATCGGCAAGCTGCTCGAGCCACGAAAAGATATCGTCCTTTCGTTGGGGTGCATCGCTAAACGTTCCCTGCATCGATTTCTTCTTTTTACGCCCAATAGCGCCTACAAGCGAAATGAGTATTATTATTATTAAAGGAATAAGATCTTCCATGACAAAAAAATATTGGTTAATTTTACACGTTCTAAAATTAGAAAAAATGACGGGTAAATTGTTCAATAAACTGTATTTTTCTACCATTATCGGATTTCTGCTGCTAATTATGCCCCACTGCAACAGAAACGAGGTTATTGTTCCCTATGTTCCCGTAAATTTTTCGCTCGATTTAACCATTATTAACGAGCTAAAAACACCTGGATATTCAAAATTATACCCTTACGAGGGGTACGGCGGAGTAATTGTGTATTGCGAATTTTACGATGTTGTTACACCAAATGCTTCGGTTTACTACGCGTACGATGCTACTTGTACTTACGAGCTAAACGATACTTGCAGTGTTGTAAACGAAGGGAACAGCATTACAGCTGTTTGCCCTTGCTGCGGGTCGGAATTCCATTTAAGTGGCGGGTACCCGTTTAAAGGTGAGGCAACAGCTCCATTAAAAATGTATAACGTTACAATGCTAAACAACAAACTGGTTATTAACAACTAACACCTTACCAGAAATCTACATTAAGCTTTGTCGGCTAACAATACTTTTCCTTTAACCAACCACGATGTTCCAAACGCAGCCAAAGCCAACCATTCGAGCCAAAAAACAGGATGATAAGGAGCCAAAACTAGCCCCAAAGCAGGAAAAACTTTTACTGCAAAAATTAAAACCAAAGCTGCAATCATGGTTATTCCGCAAACCACATATACCCTGTTTCGAACAATTTTACGGACTGTTTTTTTGCCTTCGCTTTTGGTGAATAAAAACAACGAAATATAGGCAAGTGTAAGGAAAAACAACGCTGCCGAAACGTAGTGTAAAATTGATCGCCAGGCAGCATCAGGCAAAAACCTCACAGCACACAACGAATTGGGGTCGCTATTGGTTGCAAAAAATGGAACCAACAATGCAAAACATCCGGCCAGGTTAGTTGCAATATTATCGGCCCTGCTGTATCCTTTGTATGCCATCAGAAAAACGGCAACAGCACAAAGCGTACCTACAAATACATCGCCCATAATTGTGTAATAATAATGACTGATTGAATTTTGTACCTGCCAACATTTTCCGATTAAAAAATTACCCAACAGCAATACTGCCGGCAGTAAAATACCCATAAAACCAATTGACTTGCGCAGTGTTAAAAACGAAATTACATAAGGTGATGGTTTTGGTGCTTGCATAGTTTTAAAATTTTAATTTTCGCCGTAAAATTTAGCAAAAATATCAATACAAAGCGCCACCCCACTACTCCGAAGCTTTGCTTTTCTTTTTAAACAGCGGAATTTGATAATAAAGCGAATAATTGAACCCTACCCAGGTATTGCTCCACGCCCTTCCGAAACCAGGAACATAATAAGGTTGCATTACAAGGTCGGGTTGTAGCCATAGTTTAATTCTGAAACGTGCCGACCAGCCGAGGTAAAAATTATTGAACAAATGCGCCCTCATTCCGGTAGCTACCTCCATCCAGTTGGCACTTAGCCAATTTCGATCAACACTAATATTTTCAACATTTCCCCAAACAGGGCTTTCGATTTGAATATTATCGGCCTGATGATAAAACGAAGTAAACCCATACCGCAAGCCTACAAATAATTTATCGGTGCTCTCACTATCGATGTGTTTCATGTAATTATAATCGACCCCCAAACGGGTATAGGCTCCACCCGAAGTGTAGTCATATTTTGGCATGGTTAAGTTGCAAGTTTGCGAACCAAATTCGAGCGATACAAACATATCTTTCAGCAACTCAGTATCGGCAGATAACTCCCACCCCAATCGGTTTTTATCGATAAAAGGAACCACAAAACGCGACACATCAACACCCAACGCAATCTTGTAGCGATCAGCATTTTGACCACTTAATGAAAAGGTGCCCAAAAGCATCAAAACACTAAAAATATATCTTAATATTTTCGAATGAACCATAATTAACAGTTGCGTTTGATATCCAAACCGATTCAATTAAATTATTGCTTGTAATTACTGTATCGATATTAAAAAATGTTTCGAAACCACATTCATGATTAATCAGCACCAAATTATTCGTATGTTTAAAAATTAAGGTGTCGGCCAAATTGTTTTTGTATTTAAGCACAATGGTTGTAGTTGAATCGATTGTTGAAAGCGGAAAAGACAGAGTATCTACTTCATTTTTAAATTCTTGTTCGTAAAAACCGTCAGCACTGTTCAACAAAATTAACGAAAAAGAATCGATGCTAGCTTGCGAAATATTTGATCCGTCGAGATGGAAAAAACCGGCATTAAGCAATACCCCATCTGAATACTCACATGGCAGCTCTTCGCACGACGCAAACAATAAAATAAAAATTGGAAGTGTAAAAAACCAGTTCCGATAAGCTTTTCTGTTGTTTATTATCATTATTAATTTTCTTTGCTTAGCAAACGTTGCAAACATACAAATTAGTTTGCAATGAAACGATTTTTGTAAACTACGTACCACATATGCACACAAAAATACTACATTGTTGATATAATTTTTTGACAGCTTCGATCATTTAAGTTTATTTTGCAAAAAAAAACAGTTATATGGTTGAAGTTTGTGCATTGGCATCGGGCAGTAACGGCAATTGCTATTACATTGGGAATGAAAACGAAGCGATACTGGTAGATGCCGGCATAAGCTGCAAACAAATATTACAGCGCATGACCGACCGTGAACTCGATACCGCAAAACTAAAAGCTGTTTTTATCACCCACGAACATGCCGACCACGTTAGAGGAGCAAGGGTACTTAGCAAAAAACTTAATTTGCCAATATTTTACACCTACGGCACTTGGAACAACACCCATAAAAGTTCGCGTTCGCCCTATTATCAGTTTATTCACATCGATCAAGCCCTATCGTTTGGTGCATTTACCATTCATGCATTTGCCAAAAACCACGATGCAGGCGAGCCTTGCAGCTACCGCATCGAAATTGAAAACAAGAACATTGGTGTAATGACCGATATCGGCTCGGTTTGTAATAACGTTATTGAACACTTGCAAAAATGCGATGTAGTATTTTTGGAATCGAATTACGACGAAAAAATGCTTTGGGAAGGGCCTTACCCATGGCATTTAAAGAAAAGAATTGCATCGGAAGTAGGGCATTTATCGAATATGCAAGCATTAAACCTGGTCAGTTCTTATGCAAATGGCAAACTCAAAACCATATTTTTGTCGCACCTTTCGGGCGAAAACAACACTCCTGCTATAGCTATAGACACATTTAGGCCGCTCAATCAAAAATACAATATCATTGAAACTTCGCGCCACGAAGCATCTGTTTTATATTCGTTTTAAAATGATTTTTAGAAAGCGTAACCGATGCTAATTCCGGTTTTAACACCCGGTAGCCAAACAGGTAAATTAATTTTCAATCTATCATCAACGGGCTCGGTAGTTAAACGCTTTTCGACAAATGTAAAACCATCAAACACACCACGCACATCGTCTTCAATGGTACTGTAATTAAAGGCCGAACCATTTTGCGTTACATAAGCAGCCGAAGTATTGAGCCATTCGGCACCAAAACCCAGGAAATACCAATCGATTGAAATTTTATCGGAAACAAGCCACTGGTAGCCCATTTGAAAACCAAGCCCGATGCTCCATACTTTTGTATTGATATCGAAAATTGTTCCATCAATTTCGTCATCCATTACAAATTTATAATCCCAATAACGCACATAGGGTGCAAAATAAATTCCTCTTAAATTATCTTTTTTACCGGCATAAAACCGATAATCGATTGACGAATGCAATCCCGACTTGATTTGATTCAATTTAACATCGGACGAAATATCGGATAAAGAAACAACAGGCAAAGCCCCCCACTCTAAGTTCAAATAACCAAAGTTGGCATTAATTGTACTTTTAGGAGTAATTAAACGCTCGTAGCTCAATGAATAATCGCCCATAGCGATGCCACCAATGCCAAGTTTGATGTTGTTCTCTTGAGCAAAAACACTAACTGTTAACAAAAAGGCAATAACAAAAAATATTTTTTTCATGATGTAGATTGTTTAATTTTTAATTAAGCATAAAGGTAAATTATTTTGGCAAATAAAAATTGCCGTTTGTTTCATAATTTAAATACTTGCTTTAAATTTGCGCCAACAAAAACGAATTATTTTTTCAGAATGTAGTCCCGCCGTAGTGGAATACGTCGTTCGAAAACGGGAATCTTTGATATTTATTTTTTTTCGGGGTGTAGTCCCGCCGCGGCGGGATACGTCGTTCGAAAACGGGATCTTTGATATATAAATTTTTTTCGGGGTGTAGCGCAGTCCGGTAGCGTACGTCGTTCGGGACGACGGGGTCGCAGGTTCAAATCCTGTCACCCCGACAAAAAATTTCTAAAAGAGGTTGTTTTTTATTAAACAGCCTCTTTTGTTTACTTTTTTACAACCT
>JAFGAF010000191.1 GCA_016933815.1 Prolixibacteraceae bacterium | reverse complement strand
TGTCGGCCTCGTATTGCGAAGAAGAAGTAGCCGATGCCAAAGGGCAAAAAGACACCCGCGTGGTGTTGCGCATACCTGCTCCTTTAGCTCCGGTGAAAATGGCCGTAATGCCACTGGTTAAAAAAGATGGCTTACCCGAAAAAGCCCGCGAAATAATTGACGAGCTGAAATTCGACTTTAACTGCATGTACGACGAGAAAGACTCGATTGGCAAGCGCTACCGCCGTATGGATGCCGTGGGCACGCCTTTCTGCGTAACGGTTGACCACCAAACCATGGAGGACAATACCGTTACCATTCGTTACCGCGACACAATGGAACAAGACCGCGTTGAGATATCGAAACTACGCGGAATTATTACCGAAGCAGTTAGCATGAAAGGCTTGTTTGCCAAGCTCAAATAAATTTAGTTTGCCTGAATAATATCAAACACTTCGCTTAAATTAGGTGTAAGTATGATTTCGGTGCGCCGGTTTTTACGGCGTGCCTCGGGTGTTTTGGCCTCATCGAGCGGGAAATACTCGCCACGTCCGGCTGCTGTTATACGTTTGGGATCGATTTGTGCATTTTGCAGAATAATTTTTGTAACCGCAGTGGCACGCATCACGCTAAGGTCCCAGTTGTCTTTAATTTGACCCGATCCGCTTAAGGGTACATCGTCGGTGTGGCCTTCGACCATTATATTGATTTGCGGGTTACCGGCCAACACACCGCTGAGGCTCTTGAGCGCTTCTTGCCCATTGGGGTCGAGGTTATAACTACCGGTTTTAAACAGCAAGTTTTCTTCGAGCGAAACATACACCTTGCCGTTTTTTTCGTAAACCGACAAACCCTGATCGTAAAAGCCCATTAAGGCATTGTTGAGCTTGTTACGCAAATCGGCAACAGCTTGCTTTTGTTTGTCGAGCGCATCCTGCAACTCCATTAAACGTGCTTGTTGTTCGGCTTGAATGGCTTCAGCTTCGCGCAATTTTTGTTCTTTTTCGGCCAAAGCTGCCTGTGCAAGCTTAAGTTGCTCCTGTTGTTGGGCAAGCAGCTCTTCGGCTTTACGCACCCTGTCTTCACGCTCCTGCAGGTTGTTTTGATAGATTTGCAGCTCGCTGAGCAATTTCGATATCTCGTCAGAACTGCCCTCCTTTAAAATGGCAATTTGCTTTTCGAGTTCTTTTTGCGCTGTAGTTAAGCGTTGGTTTTCGTATTCGAGTTCGCTGCTGTTCTTACTCAGTTTTTTCGAACGCTCTTCCATATCGGCAAGTTTACGTTGAAGGTTAAGTATTTGTCCATCGAGCTCGTTATTCTCGACTGTTAACTGGCGAACATTGTCTTTCAATTGTTGGTTACTTTGTTCGAGCGCACCATTTTTCGATTTCACATCGCTGAACTGCTTTAGCGGCACACAAGCAACCATGCTTCCTAACAAAACTGTTGCAAAAATTATTTTTTTTATTTCCATATTGCTTTCATTTATTCTAAAATATCTCAATCTTTATATCGTTAAAACACTAATTAGTGCAAATTTATTTTGA
>JAFGAF010000016.1 GCA_016933815.1 Prolixibacteraceae bacterium | reverse complement strand
CACTACCGCTTCGCCTTTGCGGATTTTCTCGTTAATTTCGTGATACGATTTTTCAACTTGCATATTCCATTCATTATTATCCCGCTAAACGGTCGGGTATTGGCACCTTTCATAGCTGAGGTTGCCAGTGGGTCGTTGAGCCCGTTCTCTTGCCACTTCTTAATAATATTTCAAAAAAAAGCGCGGATTTTATTATTGGCCGTAAAAGTAGTGCCTATTTATAAATTTCCAAACAGCTATTTTATTTTTCTTCGCTTTGCTTGTTAAGTTGATCTACAACTGTTTCGCTTATGAAACGGTTGCTGAAGGTGATGAGCCTTTTCAAACTTTCTTTTTTGTATAGTTGTTGCGGAATGGTACCACTGAAACGATTGATCGATACATTAAGCGTTTCGAGTTTGGGGAGCATTAACAACTGCTCGGGCAGTGAACCTTCAAAAAAATTATTGCTCAAATCGAGGTATTCAAGTTGGTTAAGCAGGTTAATATTTGATGGTAGCTCGCCGGTTAGTTGGTTGTTGTTGAGCAAAACTATTTGCAGGTTTTCGGCATGCGTAAATGTAACCGGCAATAGGCCGCTGAAATGATTGTTCGACAATGAAATACATTTGAGTTTTTTTAACGTGAATAGTGTTGTGGGCAGAGTACCCCCAAAGTTATTTTCTTTAGCCCCAAAACCCTCAAGGTTTTCAAGCTGGTTGAATACATCGGGTAAGTTACCGCTGAATGAATTGTTCGATATTATGAGCTCTTTAAGATTGATTAAATTGCTAAGTTGCGAGCTAATTTCTCCTTCGAATTGATTGTTCCACAGGTTAATGCGCTGTATGTCGGTTAATTCGTAAAGTTCGTCGGGCAAAGTTCCGCCCAATTGGTTTTCGAAAAGGTAGAGCAATTCAAGTTTTTTGAAACGTTTAATGCTTCTGGGCAGTTGTCCGTTTAAATTATTGTTTGGCAATACCAGCTCAACCACATGGCCAAATTGCACCGATACCCCATGCCAGGTTGAAGGAAGGTTATTTTTTAACCAGTTGGTACTGGTTTTCCATTTCGGGCCGCCGGTTTCGTTGTAAAAGTCGATAAGGGCTAAAACTTCGTTAACAGGTATCTCCTCAACCTTTTGAGGGTCGAAATTTGTTTGTGCAACAGTTATTAAAATGCTGCAAAAAACAAAAGTCAGGGTTAGCCTAATTGTTTTAGTGTTAGTCATCCTTTTGGTGGCTAAGGAATTAAAGTTCAAATATATCAAATCTTTTAAGCAATTGGTTTTTTTTCTATCTTGTCTGGCAAAAAATAAGCTAATATGAATAATAAAATTATGAAGTGGAGCTTGCTGCTTTTTTATATTGGTGTGTTAATTGTGGCTTGTAAACCACAGGACATATCGATAATTAAAGCCGATGCACTGCTAAAATTGGTTTCGAGTGATTTTGTTTTTACCGAAGGCCCTGCTGCCGACAAAGCCGGTAACATTTATTTTACCGATCAGCCTAACAACAGGATATTGAAATGGAGTACCAATGGCGAGATTAATGTTTTTATGGAAGATTGTGGTCGTTCAAATGGTTTATATTTCGACTTAAATGGAAAATTGCTTGCCTGTGCCGATGAAAACAATCAGCTTTGGTCAATCGACATTGAAACACAAGAGGTAGAAGTATTGGTCAAAAATTTCGATGGCTTCAAACTGAATGGTCCCAACGATTTATGGGTAGCACCAAACGGTGGCATCTATTTTACCGACCCCTACTACAAGCGCGATTACTGGGTTGATGCGAATAAAGAGCTTGAAAAAGAAAGTGTTTACTATATATTACCCGACAGGAGCAAAACCATT
>JAFGAF010000190.1 GCA_016933815.1 Prolixibacteraceae bacterium | reverse complement strand
AATAAATTATATCGTCGGTTTTGCTAAATTGTGCAAAGTAAGGCCTCGATGGGGTTCTGATTGTTGTTACTTCATTGTTTATAAGATTGTAAATACCAATGGTATTATCGGTTTCGCCCGAGCAATAGCCGTTGTTATTCCAGCGCGACGGGTGTGCGTAGCCTTGTCCGCCCGAAAGGGTAAACACTTTTGTTACATTTGTTGAAGTGTTTACTATTTTGCGGGTGTAGGTTCCCGATGCATAGTTTGAATAGGCAACATATTCTTTGTCGGCTGTAATGCCTAAAATGCCAATGTTGCTGTCTTCGGCATCGCCTAAGCGGGTAAAGGTCTCGGTTTCGAAATCGTATTTAAACAAAAGCTTGTAATCCCAGTGGATACCACCACCTTCAACGCCATATGTGTCAACCTGACCGTAAACGTAGCGCCCGTCGAGCGATGGATAAAACTGTCTGGTAATTTGACCGGTTTCGGTATCCCATCCCTTTTCGGGTTGGCTCAGTACAAAATTTTCAACTGCATCGCGATAAATGGCGTCAAGCTGTTCGGTTTCGGGGTTGTAGCGCACCAATACCGGGCGGTATTCATCGCCATACCATTTGTTGTTCGACGATGAGTGATAAAAAATGTGCCCGCTTTGGCTCACTTTCGAAGTGCTGACATCGTAGTACGAATACAAGCTTTCGCTGTTTGATGGCAATAGCGGAAGCTCGTACCAATAATCGCCGGTCATATCGAACCAAGCACCATTGGTAAGCCTGACCGAAGCATCGGTGTTGAAGTCGCTGTGTAAGCCCAATGCAATCCGCTCTCCAAAAACATCGACATTCTCGCGTAACGATCTTGGGGGATAAATGTTGGCAACGCTTGTTATTTCGGCTTCACCTTTTTTGTTTACCTCCAACAATGAGAGCTGTGCCCCATCGGCCAGCTTTTTATCGATATTGGTTTGTAAAAGCAAAAATTGGTCATTGCTTCCATTGCTGCTTCCACCAGGTCCATCGAACGAGAAGCACGATGCCAGACCAAAAATGGCCACAAGCACAATAAATGTTTTAATGATAGTTGTTTTTTTCATAATACCCTGTTTTTAGTTTAACGCATGAATAATATTCCGAAATATATTCTTGTTCCTTTTGCTAAGTTGTTGTTTGCCCGAGTGCTAAGATAAAAAATATTGTCGATTTTACCTACCAGGTTAATGTGATCGGAAATGCTGTATTCAACACTTAAATGTGGGTTAACAATTGCCGACGAATATATTTTATAAATGGCCTCATCGGGTTCGTTATCGGTGAAATTGCCTTTAAGCATGTACAAATCGTGAACCTTGCCACCGCCAAAAGTTACTCCGGCAACAGGTGTAAAACGTTTGTTGCTGAACTGGTATTCGGCCAATAAGCCGCCCCAGCCCAGTTTGTATTGGCCTTCGTTTTGGCCATATCCGTAGTTCGAAACATAGCCTTCGGTTCCAGCCCTGAAATGATTACCCAACCTGAAGGTTATTTTTCCGCCAATGCCACTAACCATTCCATCAATTTTCGGAAAATCGAGCCCGTTTTTTACGTAACCGGTATGTAAAAACATGCCACCACGAAACAGTTCGCGATGGGTTTGTGCGCCTGATGTTAATGCGCTAAATAAGAGTATAATAAAGATTATTTTTTTCATGCTATGTAACAAATATCGAGTTATTTACTGTTTTAGTGTATCAAATACAGGGTAAAATAAGCCATTTTTTGTAACAAATACGGGGTAAATGCCAATGAACTGGGCAAATTATTCGTTCCTGAGCGCTTCGATAATTTTTAGTTTACGAAGTTGTAAAGCGGCCAAAAGTGCTATCCATAGCACTCCGTTTACAAGAATAATGGTCAAAAGCAATGCTACAAAACCAAGCGAAACATTGTTGGTTTCACTGCCAATAACCGGATAAACCGATATAACAGCAGTAAAAAAACCAACCAATAAACCGGCAAGCATAAGCAATGTATATTCGATGGTAACCAATCTAAAAATCGAAACGTTGGTAAACCCGACAGATTTTAACAAAGCAAACTCGGCTTTACGTTCAACCAACGATCGTTGCATAACAATTCCTAACCCAATGGTTCCGATCAATAAGCCCAATGCTCCGAGTATCAAAAAAATACTCAAATAGGTATTGGTTACGCTCATGAATTCGGCCAGGCGTTGTGGCGCTTGGGTAAGTTCGATACCAAAGTCGCGGTACAGCAGGTTTAATTCGTCGGCAATGGCTGTTTTGTTTTCTTGTTTACCATCAATAAGAAAAACATTTGAGCCACTGTTGGTAGGGAAATTCACATTAAAATTGCTGTTGTCGATCAGTACATTACCTTGAAAAACAGAACCGGCCAAGCCTGCAACCAACAACAGTTTTACTTCGTCGCCCAACGCGTTACGGTAAACCAGTGTGTCGCCAACTTTTTTGCCAAGCCCCCACTGAATAACTGTTTGATCGGCAATAGCAGGTATGCATCCGTTGTGTTTACGGGTTAAGGCCTGCCAAAAGTTTTGGGCGTCAATTCCTTCGGTTTTGGTTTGAACCGAAAAGCGGCCTTCGAGTTGAGCCGCATTGAGACCTAAAATGCGCGGGTTCGATATCCGGTTCAGGTTAAGGCAACTGGCGTCGTCGCCATCGGCTACTTGCATTTGCACCACATCGAAAGGAACGGAGAAGCCTTGTTCGTTGCGGTAATCGGCGTTGTTCAGGTTGTGCAAAACAGGCACAGTGGTTTCCATCCAGTACAAAAATCCGCCTGTTCCGCTCGTGGGTTCGTTGGCTTTCGAAAAAAGATCTTTTCGGTTTAAGCCGGTACTCACCACTAAAAACGCTCCAATAGCCAGCAAAATCACAATGGTTATCGAACGTGTTCGGTTCAGTTTAATGTTTTGCAGGGTTATTCTTTGAAAGCTGATAGGCGAATGGCTTGTTGTTTGTTTAGTTAAGTAATTATATATGAAGAGTATAAAAGCCAACAACAACAATCCTCCTGCCACAAAAAACGAGGTGGCATTAAGGTTTTGGACATTTCCAATTAGTTGCGAAAGCACCAACACAATGGCAGCAATGAACGAAAGTAAAGTAGCTGCATTAATAATTCTTTTCTTTTTAACAGAGATAATGGAATATGCCCTGCGTTGCAAAGCTGCTGTTTGCTGTTTCATTTTTTGTCGAAAGGTAAAATGAATGGTTATCATTGCAACAGCAACACTTACAACAAAGCCTATAATTAATGTTGATGGAACAATTTTGGCAACAAGCACTTCGGTACGCACAATGTCGTTCCAAACTTGGTTCAGCGCCCAAAAAACCATCTTGTTGTAGCCAATGGCCAAAATCAAACCCAGAGCAGCACCTGCAAGCGATACAATTATGCCTTCGGAAAGATAAATGCTTTGTATTTTTTGTTGGCTGAAACCCAGCGACGATAAGGTGCCAATCTCTGCATTACGGTTTTCGAGGTTGAAGCGGAACAGTAAAGCGGTTAGTATTAAAGCAGCTACTAAAATGAAAAAGCTCAGCCCCAAAAACAATTGGCTGAAATCGGTGCCTTGACCTGCCGCAGCGAGGCTTTCGGCTTTAAGTGCGCGCACCTGAAAATCGAGTGCAAAGGGGTT
>JAFGAF010000189.1 GCA_016933815.1 Prolixibacteraceae bacterium | reverse complement strand
GTAACTATTCAGTCGTCTAAAAATACGAATTTTCCAGAAGACTTTAATTCTTTTGTTTAACCCCTGAGGTTTTAATGGGATTGTTTTTTCTTTTCTTTTTGCAGATATCCTGTTCTCGCAGGTTTCATTTTTCAAAAATCAAATATTTGGTCTTTTAGTGTTGATAAGTCATTGTTCGGTAGTTGATTACTTTCCTGCCTTTTTGATTGTGCCTATGTTTTTCATTTCAAACTTTGCATTGTATGGCAAAGGAACTGAGCATATACGAAAAGGTTGATCTTTTGTTAACCCGTATTGAATATCTGGAAAAGGAGAATTCAGCCTTGCGGGTTAAAGTAGATGAGCTTACCGAACGCCTTTCCAAATATGAAACACCTAAGAATAGCAACAACAGCAACCGTCCACCATCAAGCGACTTTCCCAAAACGCCCAAAACAAACAGTTTGAGGGGCAGATCGGATAATAGGCCCGGAGGCCAGCCCGGACATAAGGGCAATACCCTGAAAATGGTTGAAACACCAGATATTATTGAAGCACATAAACCAAATTTTTGTCCGGCATGTGGCAAGGACATTTCTTCCCTGCCATCGCAGCTCGTTGGCAAACGCCAGGTAATAGACATACCACCATTCAGGCCAATTGTTACCGAACACCATGTTTATAATTGTATTTGTACCTGTGGCCATTGCACCCAAGGGGCTTTCCCTAAGAATGTCCAAACCCCGGTAAGTTACGGCCACGGTATACAATCGTTGGTTGCATACCTCAATGCAAGGCATTATGTCCCGGTTGCCCGTACCGCAGAGTTTTTAAACGATGTTTTCGGGATAAGTATCAGTACCGGTGGTATTTGCTATTTGCTCGATAAAGCAAAGAAAAAGGCAATGCCGGTTTATGAAGCCATACGCCAGTTTGTGTTAAAACATACAGTTATCGGCGCTGATGAAACTGGGGTCAACATTAACGGCAAAAACCAATGGGCATGGGCTTTTCAAAACCCAAAAGCAACGTTTATATCAATCCATAAAAGCAGGGGGTTTGCTGCAATCGAAGAAATTATGCCCGAAGGCTTCGACCAGAATATTTTGGTCACCGACTGTTGGGCAACCTATTTTAAAACAGGCGCATTGTCGCACCAGCTATGTACCGCACACCTCTTACGCGAGTTAAAGTACTTAAACCAACGTTATCCTGAAAACACATGGGTAACCAGGGTGTCAGGGCTGATCGAAAATGCCGTCGAGATGAGGGCACAAGGCAAACTGACCCCGGAAAAGATCAGTGAAATACACCGTACTTTCTGGCATTTGGTCAGGGAACCTGCAACAGAAAAAAACATCAAAGAACTTATAAAATTCCAAAAACGGATGGTTAAATACCAGGAATATGTTTTTGGTTTTCTCGACAACCCTGTCCTTGTACCCGACAACAATGGGTCAGAGAGGGCCATTCGCAATTTTAAGGTCAAGCAAAAAATCAGTGGTTTTTTCAAATCAAATAGTGGCTCTCAGGTTTATTCAATCCTGCGTTCGATAATCGATACTGCCATTAAAAATGAACAAAACCCATATCTTGCTTTGCAACAATTAGCATATATTTGTTGATGACTGAATAGTTAC
>JAFGAF010000188.1 GCA_016933815.1 Prolixibacteraceae bacterium | reverse complement strand
TTTCCAATACGCGATCGAATACCAATAACCGAATGTTCAATTTTACTGGCTTGAATAATACAACCATCGGCAATCATTGCTCCTGAGAGACATGTTCCGAGTATTTTTGAAGGCGGCAATAAACGGGCACGCGTATAAATCATTTTCGATTCGTCGAAAAGATTGAATTTTGGTATATCGTCGGTTAACCCAAGGTTTGCATCATAAAACGAATCAATAGTACCTATATCGGTCCAATACCCTTCGTACTGATAGCTGAATACTTTGTATTTATCTATCGATTGTGGAATAATTTCCTTGCCGAAGTCTTTTGTGTCTTCTTCGAGAAGCTTTACCAATAGTTCGCGGTTAAAAATGTAAATACCCATCGAAGCCAGGTACAAACGCCCTTCTTGTTCCATTTCGTCGCTTACTGCCGATTTCCATTGCGGCAATAAATCCGACGAAGGTTTTTCAATAAATTCTTTTATCCAGTTATTATCATCGGCCTTTAAAATACCAAAATCGGGAGCATCTTTTGCAACAACAGGCAGGGTTGCCAAAGTAATATCGGCATCTGCCTTGGCATGTGCGCAAATCATTTCATTAAAATCCATTTGATAAAGCTGATCGCCTGAAAGTATCAGAAAATAATCGAACTCGAAATCGAGGAAATGTTGCAAACACTGGCGTACAGCATCGGCTGTTCCTTGAAACCAACTTTTGTTTTCGGGTGTTTGCTCAGCAGCCAGAATATCGACAAAGGCATTCGAGAAGTGCCCAAACTGATAAGTATTTTTGATGTGCTGATTCAACGAAGCCGAATTAAACTGAGTGAGAACAAACATTCTATTTATGCTGGAATTCAAACAATTGGAAATAGGAATATCAACCAAACGGTATTTTCCGGCTATCGGAACAGCAGGTTTCGAACGCTGCTCTGTTAGGGGCGACAAGCGCGTGCCTTGTCCTCCTCCTAAAATTATTGCTAATGCATTTTCTTTCATCCCTAAAAAATTTAATATGTTTGGATGTAACCCGCATGATGAATTTTCATCCATGTTTAAGATTAACGAATCATGCCCGTTTCATAGTAAGATTTATTTCATTGATTTGTATAGTTCAACATATTCGGAAGCAGCTTTGTTCCACGAGTGATCAATTTGCATCATCAGTTTACGATTTTTAGGAAACTTTTGTTTTAAGTCGTAAAACTTTAATGCTCTTTTTATCGACTGCATGACATCGGCAGTTGAGCTGTGCACATGGCAAATACCAAAACCACCATCGCCAATATCGATTACAGTATCGTTAAGGCCGCCGGTACGCCTAACAATTGGCACAGTACCGTATCGCAAAGCATAAAGCTGGTTTAACCCGCAAGGTTCAACCCGCGAGGGCATCAGTAAAAAATCGGCTCCGGCATAAATCTCGTGCGAAAGCTTTTCGTTGTATCCAATAAACGACGAGTAGCTGCCCCTAAAAGGCCCCTCGAGGTTCAAAAGCCCCTGTTCGATAAAATGTTCGCCTGAGCCAAGTATCAATACATTTAATTTGTTTTCGAATTTGGTTAAAGCATTGTAAATGGCATCGGGCAAAATATCGGCACCTTTTTCTTTCACCAAACGACCTATAAATGCAAAAAGAGGTTTTTCCGGATCAAGGTTAAATTGTTTGCATAGTTTATCCTTAGCCGCTTGTTTGCCTTCATCGGCATTTTCTAAGCCATAATTAAAATCGAGCATTGGATCGGTTTCGGGGTTCCACACTTCGGTGTCGATACCATTTAAAATGCCCACACATTTTTCGCGTTCGGCTTTAAGCAAATCCTCGAGGCCACTCATAAAGTTGCTAATTTCTTCCATGTACCCCGGCGACACCGTTGTTACCTTCCATGCACATTTAATAGCCGAAGCCAATGGGTTTATTAGCCCGCGCCATTCAACCAATCCATTAAAAAATGAATGGAAAGGAGGCAAGAAATGCAGTTTATCAAAAGTAAATTGCCCTTGATACTCGCCATTATGAATAGTGAAAACAGTTGGCGTATTTTCAAACTTCCGGTAATCCCATATTTTCGACAACATAAATGGAATAAACCCTGTATGTTGATCGTGGCAGTGCACAACATCAATTTTACTTTCCCATGCACATAACCAGTTGGCCGTTGCAATTTGAAAGGTGATGAACCGTTCGGTATCGTCGGCATACGAATATATATTTTCGCGATCGAAAAGCCCGGGTATGTCAATCATGAACAAATCGTATCCAAGCTCAATTTTTTCGGGAACAAGAACATTAAAAATATAAGTTGCATGCGCCATACGTGCGTATCCGCTAAAAATATTCTTGAAAGTATTGCTACTTCTGAATTTATTATGATAAAATGGCATAATAACCGACGCTTTGTGGCCAAGCATGTTCTGATACTTGGGAAGAGCCCCTACCACATCGGCCAAACCTCCCGCTTTGGCTGCCGGATAACATTCTGCACTAATATGTACTATATTCATTTTGATGTGTTTATTGTTACTTAACTCTTATTATTTTTTATCAAACAAAATATGCTGTTTATAACGGAATTTCACACTGTTTTCGTTTTCTTAAAAATAGGAAAAATATTACAACAAAAACCGGCCAAGTAAAAATTTAAAACAAATAAATAACAATAAACAGTTAACAAATATTGAATATTAGCCTTTTATATTGCTTTCATCGTAAATATGCCTTTATTTTGCAACATAATTGGTTGCCAAATAATATTTTCAACCGAATGAATTATAAACTAATAATAATTAATTATGGGTATAAAAAAACAAATCCTAAAATCGAAGCCTATTGCAAAAGTTAGTTTCAAAATCGCAAAAAACGATGCAAACGATGCAAAAAATGCAGCATTGGTTGGCGATTTTAATAACTGGAGCGAGACTGCTCATCCCTTTAAGGCATTAAAAGATGGTTCGTTTTCAATTACCATTGAATTGGAAACAGGCCGCAACTACCAGTTCCGCTACCTTCTCGACGGCAACACCTGGATAAACGATAACGATGCCGATAGTTTCCAAGCCAGTGGAATTGGCGAAGAACAAAATTGTGTTATTGAACTGTAAGCTTCGGTTTTTTCAAAATTTTAAAGGTCCAAATTATTTGGGCCTTTTTTGTTTTTCAATATTACCCAAGCAATAAGAAAAGCAATTTTTGACAATGCACATTTTACAATAAAACTACTTATATTTGTTGCTACGACCAACAAACAACTGCTTATATGCTACGATTTTCAAATATTTACCTGCTGATTATTGCTATACTCTTCCTTAATTCTTGCAAAACAAACAACAGTTCTATTAGTAAGCTTTCGATGCTCGAAGGAGGTAAAACCATTGCAGTACCAACAGGCACTGTCGCCGATCAGTTTGTTTTGGCGCGCTTCCCCAAAGCAAAAATAGTATATTACAACACGGTACTCGACTGTGCTTTGGCTGTAAAAGACGGCAAAGCCCATGCGGCTGCTTACGACAAGCCCATTCTAAAAAATATTGCAGCAAAAAACAACGGACTAAGGGTATTGGACGAGCTCCTGGTTGATGATAATTATGGTTTTGCTGTTGACCCGACAAATCATACACTAAAGCAAGCAATGGACAAAACACTTGCACAATTGCAAGGCAACGGAACTTACCAACAAATGCTTAAAAGATGGTTTCCCAATACCGGCCCACCACAAAACATGCCCGAAATTGAATTATCGGGTCAGAATGGCACCTTACGTTTTGGCACGGCAGCTGTAACCGAACCCATGTCGTTCTTCGATGCCCGGCAAAAAATTAGTGGTTTCGACATTGAATATGCCACTTACATTGCCCAACACTTGGATTTAAAACTTGAAATTATCGACATGGAATTTGGAGCATTGCTGCCAGCATTGATCTCGGGCAAAGTTGATATGATTGGTGCCGGAATGTCGATAACCGAAGAACGTGCAAAAAAGGTGCTTTTTTCGGAGCCCTACTATAAAAGCGGTATAGCTGCAATTGTAGCCCTGCCTAAAAAAGAGAAAAACAAATCGAAAAAAATCGATATCAACAACATTGGCGATAAAAAACTTGGCGTGTTAATGGGCTCAATTCACGACAAATATGCCAACAAAACTTATCCAAATGCTACTATTTCGCAATTTCAATCAATTTCGGATATGCTTACAGCATTGCAAAGCAGCAAAGTTGATGTGGTTTTTTACGAAGATGCATGTTTGAGCGAAATACTTACCGACAACAGTAAAATTGGAATTGTTCAACGAAATATTTTTTCGGCACCAATTGGAGCTGCATTCAACAAAAACAATACAACTTTACTAAATAGCTACAACACCTTTTTAGCAAAAATTAAAACCGATGGCACATACAACGATATTGTAAAACGCTGGATTGAAACCGGCAACAAAACAATGCCCGAGTTTAATAACAATACGGGCAAACAGAAAATCAATATCGGAATATCGAGCGATTTAGGTTTCCCATACGTAGCTATGCAAAATGGCATGCTCGTTGGTTTTGACGTAGAGCTTGCCACACGTTTTGCAAACGACCTCAACATGGAAGTTAATTTGGTCGACATGCCTTTTGGAAGCCTTATTGCTGCCATTTCGACCGGCAAAATCGACCTCATCCATTCATCGATGATGATTACCGAAGAACGAAGCAAACAGGTTAATTTCTCGGATGTGTATTTTGAGTCGGGCGCAACACTTATTGCTTTGTCTGAAAACATCGAAAACGCATCCCAAACAATATTCCAAAAACTCGATGACATTGCCAACAAACGCATTGGCATTTACACCGGTACTGTTCACGATGCCTTTCTTGCCCAAAACTATCCCAATGCCAAAAGGTTTCTGTTCGATTTTCCGGCCGACATGATTCTTGCCTTAAAAACAGATAAAGTTGATGCCATTATGCTCGACAATATTTCGGCTCAGGTTATTGTTAGACAAAACCCCGATTTGAGCATTTTTCACAACGACTTTTTTTACACCCCGTTGGGCATTGGTTTCAACAAAAACAACCCGCAATTAAGGCTCGAATTCAATGAATTCCTTCAAAAAATAAAAAACGATGGCACCTACAATGCAATGCGCGAACGATGGTTTACCAACGACGCCGAAAAAGCACTGATGCCCCAAATTGCACCTTCGAACAGCCAAAAACAAATAACAGCCGGTGTTGCCATTGGCGATTTGCCCTATGTAAGCTACGTTAACGGCCAATATGTTGGTTTCGATATTGAAATGCTGCAACGTTTTGCATTGAACAACAATTATCAACTAAAAATAATAACGCTTGAATTTGCATCCCTAATAGCAGCTTTGCATTCAGGGAAGGTCGATTTAATTGCCGATGGCATTTCAATAAGCGAAGAACGGGCAAAAAAAATTGACTTTTCGGAACCCTACGCCGATTTCAGATCGGCCCTTGTGGTGGCTAAAAAGAACACATCGACAAACAGTGCAACACCCACCAAGATCAAAACGTCGTTTTTCGAGTCAATTTCAAATAGCATTCACAGTAATATTATAACAGAGAAAAGATATTTACTTATAATTAACGGGCTAAAAACAACTTTCATCATATCGATTTTGGCGGCATTGTTAGGTACTCTTATCGGTGCTTTATTGTGCTTTTTGCGCATGTCGAAAAATAAAACTACAAACAAAATCAGTGCATTGTTTATCGATTTAATAAGGGGCACACCGGTATTGGTTTTACTAATGATTATTTTCTACGTTGTTTTTGCATCGGTAAACATCAGCCCTGTTTTGGTTGCTATTATTGCTTTTGGGATCAATTTTGGCGCTTACGTATCCGAAATGTTTCGCTCGTCGATAATCAGCATCGATAAAGGACAACGCGAAGCCGGCATTGCATCGGGGTTTACGCAAACACAAACATTTATTCACATAATTATGCCACAGGCTCTTCAACGGGTAATACCGGTTTATAAAGGCGAATTCATTTCGTTAATAAAAATGACATCGATTGTTGGATACATTGCCGTTCAGGATTTAACTAAAGCAAGCGACATTATTCGCAGCCGAACTTTCGATGCTTTTTTCCCGCTGCTTATGGCTGCAGTGCTTTACATACTTATTGCCGGCATATTTACATGGCTATTGAGTCGTGTCGAAATTTCGGTCGATCCGAAAAGAAGAAAAATCAAAAAAATTCAGGAGGGAAAAGCATGATAAAAGTTGAGCACTTATCGAAACATTATGGCGATTTAGTTGTATTGAAAGACGTTAATGCCGAAATTGAAAAAGGCGAAGTTATATCGATAATTGGCCCCTCGGGAACCGGTAAAAGTACTTTTTTGCGCTGCCTCAATCTGCTCGACCAACCCACCGGCGGGCAAATCATCATCGATGGAGTTCCCTTGCTCAACAAGCACAGCAATGTGCCCAAAATGCGGCAACGTATGGGAATGGTTTTCCAATCGTTCAATCTTTACTCACACCTTACCATACTCGAAAACCTCACCATCGGGCCGGTAAAATTGCTCAATAAAACGAAAGCCGAAGCAAACCGCAAGGCAATGGAACTACTTAAATTGGTTGGATTGGCGGAGAAAGTGTATAGCTTCCCCGACGAACTATCGGGAGGCCAAAAACAACGTATCGCCATTGCACGTTGCATGGCAATGGAAAGCGAAATCATCCTATTCGATGAGCCTACATCGGCCCTCGACCCCACAATGGTGAGCGAAGTTTTGGCCGTAATACGTCGTTTGGCGCGCGAAGGGATGACCATGTTAATTGTAACCCACGAAATGGAGTTTGCCCGCAATATATCATCGCGTGTATTTTACATGGACGAAGGAATTATTTACGAACAAGGCACTCCGGAACAAATATTCGAAAACCCAAAATTCGAAAAGACCAAAGCATTTATTCACCGTATTCGAAGCATGCGTTTTAATATCACCAGCCCAAACTACGATTTGTACGCACTTCAGGCCGAAATGGAAGCATTTTGTGAAAAACACATGATCTCGAAAAAAGTTAGCGGCAGAGTTATTCTTTTAGCAGAGGAGCTTTTGTGTTTACAGCCCGACTTCTCAAACATTGAACTTGTACTCTCGTATTCGGAGAAAAATATGAGCGTTGAATTTGAATGCCTGAGCAAAGGCAATGCTTTTAATATTTTTGAAAATGAAAAAACCGCCGACGAACTTGGGGTATTGCTGATAAAGGGGCAAAGCAAAACATACAATTACGAATATGCAAACGGAACGAACAAAATAACGCTCACTATTCGTGAATAAACGAAAACAAGCACAAAAAAGGCTGTTTTGATTGTACAAAACAGCCCTTTGTATAATATTGTAAACTTATTATTCTACCAATGGTTGATCAATATCTTTGTCAACCAAAATACGACCACAATATTCGCAAACAATTACTTTTTTACGAGTAGCAATATCGAGTTGGCGCTGAGGCGGAATTTTATTAAAACATCCCCCGCACGAGTCGCGTTCAACAGTAACAACAGCCAAACCGTTACGTGCATTTTTCCGAATACGACGGAAAGCAGTTAACAAACGCTCTTCGATGTTGGCTTCAATTTTTTCAGCTTTTTCGTTAAGCCTTTCGGTTTCAATTTTGGTTTCTTCGGTAATTTCTTCCAATTCGCGTTGTTTATTGTCCAAATCGGCTTCGCGTTCAATCAACAAAGCTTTCGAACTTTCAATTGCTTCGGTTTTTTGGGTCAGTTCAGCAGTATGCTCTTTGATCCTTTTCTCCGACAATTCAATTTCGAGGTTTTGGAATTCAATTTCCTTCGAGAGTGAATCGAATTCGCGGTTGTTGCGTACGTTATTTTGTTGATCGGTATATTTTGCAATAAGTGCTTTCGACTCCTGAATGGCAGCTTTGCGGTTCGAAATAGCAGTTTCGAGGTTTTTGATATCGTCGTGGAAATTATTTACACGAGTTTTCAAACCTGCAATTTCGTCTTCCAAATCCTGCACTTCGAGCGGAAGCTCGCCACGCAATATTTTCAATTTGTCTTTTTCGGAGTACACTTTTTGTAAGTCGTACAAAAGCCTGAGGCGCTCCTCAATAGGCATTTCTGCTGCTTTAACGTCCTGATTTATTCCAGTCATGTTACTTTATATTTTTTAATCGTTTCAGAACAAATAGTTTATCGGGTTGGTTACTACCTCCGACAAACGGAGTGCAAATTTAGAAAATTTATTTGTAACTATTTCATAAAAAAGTTCTTTAGTGAATTGCTCGCTTTCATAATGACCAATATCGGCTATAACAATTTTATTTTCGGCATCGAAAAACTGATGGTATTTAAAATCGGCCGTAATAAACACGTCGGCTTTTTGAGCCATTGCCGCTTTTAAAAACGAGCTGCCCGAACCGCCTACCAGTGCAATTTTTTCAACTTTATCTTTTACAGTTGGAGTATGCCTGATTGCTTGGCACAAGAAAGTATCTTTTACACGCCCTAAAAAACACATGCAATCCTCAGCTAAAGGTAAATTCCCAATCACTCCCAGTCCAATTCCCTGATGTTCATTTTCAAGGGAATAAATATCATAAGCCACTTCCTCGTATGGGTGTGCATTTAATAATGCTTCAATAATTTTATTTTGAATGAAAGCAGGAAAAACAGTTTCAATTCTGATTTCATTCTCGAAATGTAGCTCGCCTTTTATGCCTTTATAAGGATTAGTTGTATCGCTACCCCGAAAACTACCTTCGCCTGCGCCATTAAAACTACACATATCGTAATTACCAATATGACCGGCACCGGCATCAAATATTGCATTTCGCACTTTAGAGGCATCATCAACCGGAACAAAAGTGACCAGTTTTTTCAACATTCCTTTTTGCGGAATAAGGGTTTGAATGTTCTGGAGGCCTAATTTATTTGCCATGCGCCAACTTACTCCCTGACGAACCAAATCGATATTGGTATGCGCTGCATAAATGGCAATATCTTTTTTAACAGCTTTTATTACTACCCTTTCGCTTTCATTTTTACCGGTAAGCCTTTTAAATCCGTTAAATATAACCGGGTGATGGGCAATTATTAAACCGCACCCTTTGGCAATGGCCTCATCAACAACAGCCTCGGTAACATCGATGGTAATAAGGGCTGAATCAATTACACAATTGGCATCGCCCACCAAAAGTCCCGAGTTGTCCCATGAATCCTGCAATGCAGGTGGAGCAACACTTTCAATGGCCGATATAATATTTTTAATGGCTACTTTTTCCATTTTTACAATTCTTCTTTAATTTCAAGCAACAAGGTTCTTACTTTCTGTAAGCGTTGTACAATTTCATGTTCTTGTATTGTATCATCGGGGTTTTGTTTGATTTTTTGCTGCGCTCCTTTTAGGGTCATTCCGCGCTCTTTCACCAAATGATAAACCAAGCGTACCTGCTCAATATCTTCATTAGTGAACAAGCGATTCCCTTTTTTATTTTTATGAGGTTTAATGTTTGAGAACTCACGTTCCCAAAAACGAATTAACGAAGCATTCACGCCAAACATTTCGGCAACTTCACTAATTGTATAAAAGTGTTTTTCTATTTTCGATTTATGTTCAGGCATCAGGCAAAGTTAATCAAAACTCCGCTTAATGTTCGACGAAATGGCGACCATTTTCTCGTATTCATCGGGCGTTAAATCCATAAAATAATAGTGCATCGGATTTACGTTTACGCCATTTTTAAGCACCTCGTAGTGCAGGTGCGATGCGGTTGACGTGCCTGTTGATCCAACAAAGCCAATAACCTGACCGCGTTTTACCTTATCGCCAACTTTTACATTAAAGGCACTCATATGGGCATACAATGTTTCGTAGCCAAAACCATGGTCGATAACCACATGCTTACCATGCCCTGTACGTAACGATTGAATACTTGAAACTTTGCCATCGCCGGTTGCATAAATGGGCGCACCTTTAGGAGCAACAAAATCCATCCCATAGTGAAAACGGGGCACCTTATAAACCGGGTGCATACGCATTCCCCAACCCGACGAGGTATAGGTTAAATCTTTGTTGGATAAGGGCATAATGGCAGGCACACTCGACAATTCCTTTTCTTTGGTGATTGCTTGTTGCAACAAATCCTCATACGATTTTGCCTGAATATATGCTTGTTTTGAAATAATATCGATTTTTTTGCTGGTATTCAGCACAATGTCGTTATTATCGAACGATTCGAATTTTGAATAATTATCGACCCCCCCAAAACCTGCTTTACGAACCGACTCAGGAATGGGATCGTTATTAAATACCACACGATAAATATTGTCATCGCGCACTTGTATTTGATCTAAAACATTCTCTATTTGAGCCAGTTTCTCGTTTAATGATTGGTATTGTGTAAGCAGTTCTGAATTTTCGGTACGTAAAGCTTTCATTGCAGGGGTATCGAACTTCGATAAGAAAAGAGCCGACAAACCCAAAGCAACAATCAAAATGATTAGTGAATATAAACTTATACGCAACAAAACTTTCGAGAAGCTTTTCTCAACCTTCTCGTATGTTAACGTTTTTGGATTAAAACGGTACTTTGTGTTCCCCATTATCGAAAAAAAGTGGTTTTTTAATTAACCTTTAACATCATTTTCTATTTTTGCACATCGCTATCGTTAAAAATGACAAGCGTAACAAAACTAATAAAATTTTTAAAAATTACCATATTTTAGAAAATTCTTTATAAAAATTTGAAAAAAGAATATGACTTCACAAGAAATAAGAAAAGCCTTCTTGGATTTTTTTCAAGACAAACAACACCAAATAGTTGAATCGGCACCTATGGTGATTAAAAACGACCCAACTTTGATGTTTACCAATGCGGGGATGAACCAGTTCAAAGATATCTTTCTGGGCAACGCACCGGTAAAATTCCCACGTATTGCCGACACTCAAAAATGTTTGCGTGTATCAGGTAAACACAACGATTTGGAAGAAGTAGGTCACGACACTTACCACCACACCATGTTCGAGATGTTGGGCAACTGGTCGTTTGGCGATTATTTCAAAAAAGAAGCCATTGAATGGGCATGGGAATTCTTGGTCGATACCATGGGCATTGCTCCCGACCGCCTTTACGCAACCATTTTTGAAGGCGATGAAAAAGATGGTGTTGAACGCGATACAGAAGCCTTCAACCTTTGGAAGCAGTTTTTACCCGAAGATCGTATCATAAATGGAAACAAAAAAGATAACTTTTGGGAAATGGGCGAAAGTGGCCCTTGTGGCCCTTGCTCCGAAGTTCATGTCGATATTCGTTCGGACGAAGAACGTGCAAAAATACCGGGCGTACAGTTAGTGAACAACGATCACCCACATGTAATTGAAATTTGGAACCTGGTATTTATACAATATAACCGCAAAGCCAACGGCAACCTGGAACCGCTGCCTGCCAAGCACGTCGATACCGGCATGGGTTTCGAACGCCTTTGTATGGTTTTGCAAGGCAAACAATCGAACTACGATACCGATGTTTTCCAAACCACAATTACCGAAATTGGCAAACTTTCGGGGAAAAAATACGGCGACGATATTAAGCAGGATATTGCCATGCGCGTTATTGCCGACCACTTGCGTGCCATTGCTTTTGCCATTGCCGACGGCCAATTGCCCTCGAACAACAAAGCAGGCTACGTAATCAGGCGAATTTTACGCCGTGCCGTTCGCTACGGATACACTTTCCTTGACTTCCGCGAAGCGTTTATTTTCCGCTTGGTTCCGGTTTTAAAAGCCCAAATGGGTGCTCAATTTAAAGAACTGGCTGCTCAGGAAGATTTAATTTCAAAAGTAATTAAAGAAGAAGAAGAGTCGTTTTTGCGCACGCTCGAAACCGGCTTAAAACTGCTCGAAGGCATTACCGATAAAACCAAAGTCAATAATAAAACCGAAGTTAGTGGTAAAGATGCATTTGTTCTTTACGATACGTACGGTTTCCCGCTCGACCTTACCGAACTTATTCTAAAAGAAAACGGGCTCACGGTGAACCTTTCGGAATTCAACACCGAAATGGAACAACAAAAAAACCGCTCGCGCAACGCTGCTGCTCAACAAGCCGACGATTGGGTGATTTTGCTTAACGACGAGAAAGAAGAATTCATAGGCTACGATCACCTGATGGCCGATGTGCACATTACCCGCTACCGCAAGGTAACAACTCAAAAGAAGACCCTATACCACCTTGCATTCTCATACACACCATTTTATGCTGAATCGGGCGGACAGGTTGGCGACAAAGGCTACATCGAAGCCAATGGCGAAAAAATATCGATTATCGATACTCAAAAAGAGAACAACCTGATTATTCATATAACCGAGAAACTGCCTGTTGATCCAACAGCAACTTTCAAAGCTGTTGTTCCCGAAAGAAACCGCAAGCTTACAGCCAACAACCATACCGCAACGCACTTGCTCGACCATGCTTTGCGCCATGTTTTGGGCACGCACGTTGAACAAAAAGGTTCGCTGGTAACGCCCGAATATTTGCGTTTCGACTTTTCGCACTTCCAGAAAGTAAGCGACGAAGAGTTGATCAAAATACAGCGCATGGTAAATGCAATGATTCGCATGAACATTAATGCCGAAGTACACAACCAAGTGCCCATGAACGAAGCCATCGACATGGGTGCAATAGCTCTGTTTGGTGAAAAATACGGCGATTTGGTGCGGGTAATCAAATTTGGCGAATCGGTGGAACTTTGTGGTGGAACACATGCCGAATCGACCGGTCAAATTGGTATGTTCCATATTGTTTCCGAAAGTGCCATATCGGCCGGTGTGCGAAGGATTGAAGCCATTACCAGCGAAAAAGTTGAAGCGCTGATGGAAGAGCAAACAGCTACCGTAAAGCAGCTAAAACTTACGCTCAATAATCCACAAAGCATTCCAGCTTCAGTTAGCGAACTGATTGACAATAACAAAGAATTGAGCAAGCAACTCGAAGCTTTTGCAAAAAAAGAAGCCATGGGCTTAAAATCGGAGTTGAAAAACAACATCGAAAAAATAGGCGACATCAATGTGCTTACTGCCATTGTTCCCCTAAACGATGCTCAGCTGATCAAAGATTTAGCCTTCCAGTTAAAAGGCGAAATCGACAACTTATTTTTGGTGCTGGGCGCCAATCTCGATGGAAAAGCGAATTTAACGGTAATGATTTCGGATAATTTGGTAAATGAACGCGGATTAAATGCCGGACAAATTATTCGCGATGCAGCAAAAGCCATTCAGGGTGGCGGTGGCGGACAAGCATTTTACGCAACTGCCGGAGGTAAAAACCCCGATGGGCTGAACGAAGCACTGAATATTGCCAAAAAAGTATTGGCATAATCAAATAAAATATTTACAAAATTATTGCAGGGCAAGCTTTTCACCTCGCTTCCAAACAAAGCCGGGTTTAAGCTTGCCTTGTCTGTATACAATGTCTCTGAAGTCGCTTGTTCGAAAAGCAATTATGTCGGCAATTTTTCCCGGGCTCAACACTCCGCGGTCGGATAAATTTAGGGCACTGGCAGCCCTTACGGTAATTGCAGCAAGTGTTTCGGCCAAGGTAAGTTTTTCGTAAGCCCCCAAAATTGCAGCCTGCATCAACAAATCGCCCATGGGTGCCGATCCCGGGTTCCAGTCAGAAGCTATGACCAAACAAGCACCGCTATCGAGCAATTTTCGGGCTGGTGCAAAAGGTATTCCCAAACCCATTGATGCACCGGGCAACACTACCGAAACCAAATTGCTTTTGCCAAGCAAGTTCATTTCCTGTTGACCCGAAGCTTCTAAATGATCGACACTCAAAGCACCCATCGCGGTGGCCAATTGGCTGCCACCAACCGTAAACTGGTCGCCATGTACCACCAAATCGAAACCCAGTTCTTTTGCCATCTGTAAATAAGCTTTGGCCTCGCTCGCCTCAAAAGCCGATGGCTCAACAAAAATATCGACACGGTTTGATAGTTGTTGTTTTTTAACTTCGGGCAATAATTC
>JAFGAF010000187.1 GCA_016933815.1 Prolixibacteraceae bacterium | reverse complement strand
CAGTATTGTCTTGATTTGTAATGACTCCAACGGTTTTGATTTGATCTTGAACAGGGAAAACAATGGTTCTTCGGGCGCTTTTTAACGACGATTCAATTATTGCATTGCGCATTTTTTGTTTAACCCATTTAATCATGTATTGCAAATTTACCAAAAGTTGGTCATTATAAATAATTGTTAAATATAGGTTTACTTTTTCGAGTTACATAAAAAATAGGATGCCCGATAAAAACGAACATCCTATTTGCGGATTTATTAATCCAATGTTTTGTGTGATGAATGTTGATTGTTATTATTCAGGCGAAATTGCTTCAACCGGACAAACTTCGGCACATGAACCACAGTCGGTGCACAGTTCAGGGTCAATAACGTAGATATCGCCTTCAGATATTGCTTCAACCGGACACTCATCTATGCAGGTGCCACATGCAATACATTCATCAGAAATAACGTAAGCCATAATTTTTAAATTTTATTAATATCATAAATTTGAGAGCAAAAGTAACAAGTTATTTTAAAAATCAAACCTATATTTATCCCAGTTTTGCATTAATAACATAAAATCAAAATTACGATGGATGAGAACTTCTTGATAGCCTTTTTGTTGACATTGTTTGCTGGCCTCTCAACCGGTATTGGCAGTGCGTTGGCTTTCTTTACCAAAACAACAAACACCAAATTGCTTTCGTATATTTTGGGTTTGTCGGCAGGTGTAATGATATATGTCTCATTTGTCGAAATTTTTCCATCGGCAATGGATGAGTTTATGAATAAATTTTCCGAAAAGAAAGCCATATTTTTTACAATTGTATCTTTCTTTGGTGGCATGCTCATTATTACTTTGATCGACAAATTTATCCCTTCGGCCGAAAACCCGCACGAGGTTCGAACGGTTGAGGATATGGGCAATACAGCTAAAGAAAAGAATTTCAAAAAGTTGCACCGTATGGGTATAATGACTGCCATTGCTGTTGCTATACACAACTTTCCCGAAGGTATTGCAACCTTTATGTCGGCCTTAAACGATCCAACTGTAGGTATTGCAATTGCAGTTGCCATAGCCATACACAACATTCCCGAGGGCATTGCCATTTCGGTGCCTTTGTATTATGCAACAGGAAACCGCCGTAAGGCTTTTATCTATTCATTTCTGTCGGGTATTGCCGAGCCTGTTGGTGCCATCTTAGCTTATGTTTTGTTAATGCCTTTTCTTTCACATCATAATTCAGGAGTGGTTTTGGGTATTATTTTAGCAGCAGTAGCCGGTATAATGGTTTTTATTTCGCTCGATGAATTATTGCCTACTGCCGAGGAGTACGGCGAGCACCATATTTCAATTTATGGCGTTGTAAGCGGAATGCTCATAATGGCATTCAGCCTTTTGCTTTTGGCATAAACTTTTTTAGATATTAAGAAACTATACTTCTGATTTACACAATGGGAGAGCAACAGCAACCTAAAATTCTTTGGCCAATTTTGTTAACAACCATGTTCGCTTCGTTTATGAACCCGTACATGTTGGCAGCTGTAAATATTTCGTTGCCTCATATACAGGAACAATTTGCGTGTAGCGCCAAAACTTTAAGTTGGGTAAGTAACTCGTTTTTGTTGGCCAATGCAATAGTGTTGTTGCCGATTAGCCGTGCTGCCGATATTTGGGGAAGGGTTAGGTTTTTCAAAATTGGCTTGTATATTTTTACCTTGTTTTCGTTGTTGTCGGGCCTAAGTGATAGTGTAGGCATGTTGTTGGCAATGAGGGTTTTTCAGGGCGCTGGTGCTGCGTTGATGCATGTTACTGGTGTGGCAATAATAACCGAATGTTATCCGCCTAATAAAAGGGGGTATGCCTTGGGATTGAATATTGGTGCTGTGTATGCAGGGCTTTCGATGGGGCCTTTTTTGGGCGGTATTATTACTCAAATCGGTGGCTGGTCGTTGGTTTTTCTATCGGTTGTTCCGTTGGCTGTTATTACAATTGTATTATCGCATGTGAATTTGCGAAATGTTAATATTGCAAAAAACCATGGCATTTTCGACATCAAAGGTAGTTTCTTGTATGCCATTTCAATTTTCTTATTCATATTTGGTGGCGGTAAAATAGATGAAATACAGGGTGTTGCGTTGTTCGTTGCCGGATTGGCAATGTTTGTAATCTTCTATATTTTTGAAAAGAAAAATCGAAATCCAATCTTAAACATTCAACTTTTAACATCGAATCGCAAATTTACTTTTTCGAATCTTGCTGCTTTTATTCATTATTCATCAACTTTTGGTGTGAGCTTTATTTTGAGCTTGTATTTGCAGTTTGCCAAAGGCTTAAGCCCCGCTCAAGCCGGAACAATTTTATTGGCTCAGCCATTGGTTATGGTATTTACTGCTCCTTTTACCGGAAGGCTTAGCGATAAAGTAAATCCTGCTTATTTGGCTTCGGCCGGTTTAATGGTAACTTTTGTGGCTTTGGTAGGTATGGCTTTTTTTAGCCTGCAATCGTCGGTTGCATACATTGTTGCACTGTTGGCATTGTTGGGTTTGGGGTTTGGCTTGTTCACTTCGCCAAATACCAATTCGGTGATGAGCGCGGTCGATAAAAAGCATTACGGCATTGCATCGGGCATAAATGCAACCATGCGCGTGTTTGGACAAACCATTAGCATGATGATGGTAACCGTATTTATTACAATGTTGATGGGCAACGAATCGATTTCGACAGCAAATATTGGTCTGTACCTTAAAAGTGCCAAATTGTATTTTATTGTCTTTTCTGTTTTAAGCCTTTTGGGAATTTGGTTCTCGATACAACGCGATAAGAAATAATTCCATCATTTAATTTTCGCAGTTCATCGTTAAAAATCACGCTTTTATCGAGTTTATTTTTAGCAGGCAATAAAAAAAATAAAAATTTGTTGCCAATTGTTTGCAGTATTTGCAACCCTTTAGATTTCATACTGTCATTTTAAACTGGAATCAGAATTCATTGGGAACACAAAAAGACATACACGAGAAGCTGATTGAAGCCAGCAAACGGGGCGACAATCGTGCCAGGCGGCAGTTGTACGAGCTTTATGCACGCGCAATGTTCAATATCTGCCACCGCATGATGAATAATCGCGAAGATGCTGAAGATGTTCTTCAGGATGCTTTTGTTCAGGCTTTTACAAAGCTCGATAGTTTTAGGTACGAATCAACTTTTGGTGCATGGCTTAAGCGTATCGTAATCAACACCTGTATTAACGCTATTAATAAAAGGAAAGTTGATTTGTTGTTGACCGATGATATGTACTATTTCAGTAACCGTAGCGAAGAGGAAGAGCCCGAGTTGCCTTTAACCGTTAAAGATGTTGAACGCGCGATGGAGCAATTACCCGAAGGTGGCCGCTTAGTTTTTTCGCTGTATTTACTCGAAGGTTACGATCATGTTGAGATTGCCGAGATACTTGGTATTACCGAGTCAACCTCAAAATCTCAGTTCATGCGGGCAAAACGTAAAGTTTATGAAATTCTAAAGGAAAAATATTATGAAGAAGCTTGAAGATTTCGTTCGGGAGAGAAGAGACGAATTTGATTCGAAGCTGCCATCGGTGGATTTATGGGAGCAAATTGAATCGAAGCTGGAGAAGAAGCATGCTCCCAAATTCAGCTTTTGGAAACTATCGGCGGCAGTAGCTGCTGTACTGATTATCGCTTTGGTGGCTACTTTCTATATCGAGAGCCAACAATCAGGGATAAAGGGTTATGGCAGGGTGGCCGATCCCGAAATTGTTGAACTGCTTGAAACCGAAGCATTTTATGCCCGAAAGGTTTCTACCCACATGAAAGAAATCCATAAATGTTATGAGATTTATCCTGAATTAAAGTTCGATATTGAATCTGACCTGAATGAACTCGATGTGATGTACCGCGAACTTAAAAACGATTTGAACGACAATATCCTCAATAAGGAGGTTATTGAAGCTATGATCCAAAATAATCGCATCAGGCTCGAAATGGTCGATAGGGTGCTCAATCAAATTAACTGCTAAAAAATGTTTGCTATGATAAAATATTCAAAAATATTGGTTGGCCTTACTGCAATATTACTGCTTATTACAGCAAGCAGCTTGCACGCCCTGGCGCAGGTTTCCGAATCGAAACAGCTCACAAAAGGCTTTGCTGTAGATAAAAGCACTATTGTTGATATCAACAATAAATATGGCGACATTACCATCGAAACGTGGGAAAAAGATTCGGTGCTTGTTAAAATTGATTATACCATAAGCGAAAAGAATTACGAACGCCTTCGCAGCCGAAGCGAACAACTTAACTTCGAATTGTCGCGATCGGGTCACTACATTGTTGTAAATACAATTATTGGTGGCAGTAAAAATTTGTTGGTTGGCGAATTGAACCGTTTCAAAGAAACCATTGGGATGGCCGATGCTCAGGTGCAAATTAACATCAGCGTTAAGTTACCCGATAACCTCGACTTAAGGGTGAAAAACAAGTTTGGAAATGTGTTTATCGACGACTACAATGGCGATATAACCATCGATATGGCTAACGGTCGCTTAAAAGCTCATAACCTGCTGGGCTACACCAATGTTCGTGTTAGTTTTGGCGATGCAATCATCAATCAAATCGATTCGGGGCACCTCGAAGTTTTTTACAGCGAAATGAACCTCACTACAGCCCGCAAATTACGCATTACCAGCAAAACATCGGATATTACAATTACAGAGGTAACCCAAATGTTGGTAAACTCGAGCCGCGACGATTACCGGATCAGAATGATTACCGATTTTGAAACCCAATCGAGTTGGACCGACTTTTCGATCAACGAGTTCATCAGCAAATCGGATATCCATATGAATTACGGCGACCTAACCATTGAGCGTATTGCGCCTTCGGTCGAAAAAATATATATCGATGCAAAATCAACCAAAATCAATCTTTTTTTCGATATGAATGCCGATGTAAATTTCGATATAATTACCAACCGCGATATGGATTTGCCGCTCGATGCAAAAGTTGACTCAACTGAAAGGTTAAACGACAAAGAGCAGATTATGCGATATGTTGGCCGAACCGGAAAAATTGATCAGCAAGAGCCACGGTTGATAATGAATACAAATGCTGCCGACATTAAAATTCTTAAACGATAAAAATTCAAAAAATATACTCATGAAAACCAACTTTAATTTATTTGTAGCAATACTATTGCTCAGTTTTACTGCCACCAGTTGTTTTAATACCACTTTTGAACATGGTAATGGCGAAATTATTGAAGAACTCAGATCGATTCCCGATTTTAGTGCAATCTCGTCCGACGGGTCTTTCGATATTTACTACGAATATGCCGATACCCCTTCGGTTTTGGTTAGCTGTGAATCAAATTTAATGCAATACATCGAAACAGCTGTTTTCGAAGGCGAGCTTATGATCGGAACTCCGAACTTTGTGGTAATCAGACCCCGCAAAACCATCGAGGTTTATGTAAAAGGGCCTCAGGTTGATAAAATTGTGCTTTCGGGTTCGGGCTTAATTCATACCGATACCATTCGTACAAGCGATTTAATACTGAGGATTAGTGGTTCGGGCGATATCGAAACCATTTTCTTCGGGAAAAACCTAAGCACAACCATATCGGGCTCGGGCGACATTCGTTCTTATACCGAATGCGAAAAATACGACGTGACAATTTCAGGTTCAGGAAAAATATTACCACAAGGATGGGCCGATAAATCAATTTATACAATTTCGGGTTCGGGTAACGTTCGCGGATACGATTTCCCCGTTCTCGATGCAGTTGTAAACATTAGCGGTTCGGGCGATTTGTACCTCAATGTGGAAGATAACCTGGGAGTCAATATCAGCGGTAGTGGCAATATTTATTACATAGGCCACCCCAATATCGAAAGGAATATATCTGGATCAGGGAATATTATAAACGATAATTAAGGCGCCAAAAGGTGTTGTAATCATAATTCTAAAAGATGAAAGCATTTCTACTTATTATATTGTTTAGCGGTTTGATGCTGGTTTCGAAAGCACAGATGTTTGACAGGTACATTGGCATTCGAATGGGTTATGCCAATGGATTGTTTTACGAAACTCAAATCAACGATATGGATTCGTACCGTTTTATGTACAGTAGCCGGAACAAAGGCATGCACTTTACTGCCATGAAAATTACAAGAAAATACAAAACAGAGCAACTGCCCGAAGAGTTTTCACTGTATTATGGCTATGGCGGCCATATTGGTTATGTGAAATGGAATAAGGCCGTTACAAACAAAGAAATCGGTTATTATTGGGATCAACGCTCGGCAGCTGTTTTTGGGCTCGATGCAATAGTAGGCATCTCGTACGATTTTAAACGGCAGCCAATTTCGGTAACTTTCGATGTGAAGCCATTCTTCGACCTTTTGGGGCCCGATGGTTTTAATGCCATGCCCTACGATTTTGCCTTTGGAGCAATTTATTGCTTCTGAAATTAAACCATTTGTTACAAAAAATAAAAAATAGACTCATGAAACGAATATTCATTTACATTGTATTGTGCTTTGTTGCCTTTGAAACTTTTGCACAGCAAACCATAAAAATTGATCAGTTTGAACAAAAAAACGAAGTGCAAACCGTTTTTAAGCGCGAAAAGCGCGATGGCTTTTATGTGGGGAGTTCGCTTGCCTACAGCCCGATCGATAATGCCGATGCCTTGGCTGTTTCGGCCCGTATGGGTTGGATAATGGATCGTTGGTTTGCTTTTGGCCTGGCGGGCACAGCCTTTGTGAACAACTTTAACCAATATAGCGAAAGCTTTTTCGATCCGTCGGATGTGGTGTATTTGGCAGGAGCTTATGGCGGCTTTTTTGTAGAGCCAATTTTAATGCCCCTAAAGCCCGTGCATTTATCTTTCCCGATTATTATTGGCGGTGGCGGTGCCTTATCGTTCCGCGATTATTACTATACAACGCCCGAAGGTTTTTCCGAAGATGTGTTTTTTGTGCTTGAACCGGGTGTTGAACTCGAAGTTAATTTTACCCGTTGGATGAGGGTAGGGGTTTTTGCTACTTATCGTTACACTTCTGAAATAAATATCGATTCGGTCGATAAAAATGCCCTCAGTAAATATTCGGCAGGTTTATCATTGAAAATAGGTTGGTTTTAACATTTTTCACTTCCATACACCCTTTTCTCACTAGTATTATTCTCGAAAACCACTGCAGCTGATTTGTTGTAGTGGTTTTTCTTACTTTTGGCTGTCAGTGTGTCAGCTTGCGATTCGTTGTGTAATGGCTGAAATATGAGCGAATAAGCATTTTTTGGGCAAACTGTAATTTTTCAATGCTGACATTTAAGTCGTGTTGTACTAAAAAAATGGCAGAAATTGGCTTTGGCATAAAATCTGATCTAATGCCGCCGTTAATTTGAATTAATAACCTTAAAATAATTGTAAAAATGTCTGAATTAAAAGGTAGAATTTTGGCAGGAAAAGTACTGGTAGAACCGGTTGCTGCCCAAGAAAAAACTGTAGGAGGAATTATTATTCCCGATTCGGCTAAAGAAAAACCACAAACCGGAAAAGTAGTTTTAGTGGGAAGTGCAAAAGATAAAGAGCCGATGGAAGTAAAAGTTGGCGATACTGTATTCTATGGTAAGTATTCAGGTACCGAACTGAATATCGATGGGAAAGATTATCTTTTGATTTCACAAACCGATGTTTTATACATTGCTTAATTTGTTTTAATAAATTAAAAATCAGAATACTATGGCTAAAGAAATTAAATTCAATATCGATGCCCGCGACAAACTTAAAAAGGGCGTTGACCAACTTGCCGATGCAGTAAAAGTTACACTTGGCCCTAAAGGTCGTAATGTAATTATCGAGAAGAAATTTGGTGCTCCGCAAGTTACCAAGGACGGAGTTACTGTTGCTAAAGAAATTGAGCTCGAAGACTCATTTGCCAATGTGGGTGCACAAATGGTTAAAGAAGTGGCTTCGAAAACTGGCGACGACGCAGGTGACGGAACAACTACTGCTACCGTTTTGGCACAATCGATCATTAATGTTGGATTGAAAAACGTTACCGCAGGTGCCAACCCAATGGATTTAAAACGCGGTATCGATAAAGCTGTTTTGAAAGTGGTTGAAAGCATTAAAGCTCAATCGAAAAATGTTGGCGACGATTTCAGCAAAATTGAACAAGTAGCGCGTGTTTCGGCTAATGGCGACGAAACCATTGGCAAGTTAATTGCCGAAGCTATGGAAAAAGTAAATAAAGAAGGTGTAATTACTGTTGAAGAATCGAAAGGTACCGATACTTACGTTGATGTTGTTGAAGGTATGCAATTCGATAGGGGATACATTTCACCTTATTTTATTACCGACACCGATAAAATGGAAGCCAATCTTTCGAGCCCTTTCGTTTTAATTTACGACAAGAAAATAAGCGCAATACAAGATATTTTGCCCGTTTTGGAACAAACAGCAAAAGCCGGCCGTCCGATTATGATCATTGCTGAAGATGTTGATGGTACAGCATTGAGCGGTTTGGTTGTTAACAAGTTGCAGGGCACAATTAAAGTGTGTGCTGTTAAAGCTCCGGGTTTTGGCGACAGGCGTAAGGAAATGCTCGAAGACATTGCCGTGTTGACCGGTGGTGTGGTTGTTACCGAAGAAAAAGGCATGAAACTCGAAAATGTTACCATCGAAATGTTGGGACAGGCCGAAAAAATTTCGATCAACAAAGAGAATACAACCATTGTTGCTGGTAAAGGCGAACAAGAATTAATCGATGCAAGGGTTGCTCAAATCAAAAAGCAAATTGAAACTACCACTTCCGATTACGATAAAGAAAAACTGCAAGAACGTTTGGCTAAATTGGCCGGTGGTGTTGCAGTTCTTTATATTGGTGCCGCTTCGGAAGTTGAAATGAAAGAGAAAAAAGACCGCGTTGACGATGCTTTGCATGCAACACGTGCAGCCGTTGCCGAAGGTATCATACCCGGTGGTGGTGTAGCTTACATCAGGGCAACAAGTGTACTCGAAAATCTCGAAGGCGAAAACGAAGACGAAACAACCGGTATCGAAATTGTAAAACGTGCAATTGAGGAGCCACTGCGTCAGATTGTTGCCAACGCAGGTAAAGAAGGTGCCGTTATTGTTCAAAAAGTGAAAGAAGGAAAAGACGACTTTGGCTACAATGCCCGTCGCGACGAATATCAAAACCTTTTTGAAGCCGGAGTTATCGATCCTGCCAAAGTGGCAAGGGTAGCACTCGAAAATGCAGCTTCTATTGCCGGTATGTTCTTAACTACCGAATGTGTTCTGGTTGACATCAAAGAAGAAAACCCTGCTCCAATGCCCGGCGGAATGGGTGGCGGAATGCCAGGTATGATGTAAAAATAAAAAACATCAAAATAAAAAAATCCTGTTTCGTTCGCGAGGCAGGATTTTTTGTTTACTCAACAAAACCTTTCATTCACTCATTTTTTTTGACCGTTCACTCATTTCTTTTTTTATATCGTTTTTTGTTTTGCAACTTTCGGACATAATTAACGTAGCTGATCAAAAAGTTTACACAAATTATAAATTGTTGCTCTTGAATAGTGATCTGTGTGTTTCTCCCAAAGTTGTTCCCCGTTATGCAACTTTACCTTCAAATTAAACACAGCAGCAACAATTTGCCGGCAATTTTTTGCCGGATTAAAATAAAGGCCGGATGTTTGTTCCGGCCTTTATTTTTACATAAATATGTTGCTGTTTCTTAGTTTTCGTATCAACTCGGCCAGGCTCAGGTTTATTCGCGGAATTTTAATGCGCATTCCGTTTTTATGCTCACCGGCAGTTGTTGCATATATTTGTTCAATAATATGGCTGTAGCGTTCGGCCAATACGTTACGTTTAAGTTTTAAGGTGGGTGACATTTCGCCTGTCTCGGGCGACCATTCATCAACAACCATTCTGAAACGTTTTATTTCTTCTACCTGCCCTAGGGTCTTATTTACTTTTTTTACTTCGGATTGGATTGCCGCTTTTACTTCGGGCATTTTTATTGTTTCGGCTTTACCTTGCTCTTTTAATCCTTTTTGTTCGAGCCATTTGCCTATGTGTGCAAAATTTGGTACTATAATGGCCGATGCAAATTTCTCGTTTTCGCCAATAACCATGGCTTGTTCAATAAAAAACGATTCTTTTAACTTGTTTTCAATCATTTGCGGTGCAATATATTTGCCGCCCGATAGTTTGAAAATCTCTTTTTTACGATCGGTAATTTTTAGGTATTTGCCCTCAACCAAAATGCCAACATCGCCGGTATGGAAGTAGCCTTCGTTGTCGATTACGTTATTGGTGAGCTCTGGTTCTTTGTAATAGCCCATCATAATATTGGGGCCTTTGCATAAAATTTCGCCATCGTCGGAGAATTTCACCTCAACGCCCGGCAGTATGGGGCCAACAGTTCCTGTTCTAATTTCGCCATTAACCGGGTTGCTTACTGCAATTACAGGCGATGTTTCGGTAAGTCCGTATCCTTCAAGGGCTTGAATGCCTGCAACGCCAAGCACTTTGGCAATGCGTGGTTGCAAGGCTGCTCCGCCCGATACAATAATTTTAATACGGCCACCCATTACTTCGCGCCATTTTGAGTAAATCAGTTTGTCGGCTAAAGCACGTTTTTGCTTGTACCACCAACTGAATTTTTTGTTGTATTCGAAATTATCGCCCAGCTTTACTGCCCAAAAGAAAATGCTTTTTTTAATGCCTTTTAGCTCTTTGCCCTTATTGATAATTCCATCGTAAATGCGCTCAAGTAGGCGGGGCACAGTGTTAAATAAATGTGGTTTGATTATTTTAAGTGCCGGCATTATTTGCCCCAAATTGCCAATGTAATAAATGCTAATGCCTTTGTATTGAAAGTGGTAGTTCATGCTACGTTCATAAACATGGCAAAGTGGCAAAAAGCTAACGGTAGTAGCTTCGCTTCCCAAATGGTGATTGTTGGAGTGTTGTTTGAAATTTGAAACCAGGTTAAGGTGCGAAAGCATTACCCCTTTAGGTACACCTGTTGTGCCCGAGGTGTAAATAATTGTAGCCATATCGGTTTCGCTTATCGATTTTTTTATGGCTTCGAGTTGTTCCGTTTCTTTACTGGCTTTACCTGCATTCAATATTTCTTGCCAGTTTTTTACACCTTCAATTTCGTCGAAAGAGTAAATGTCGTTTAGCGGTTCAATTTCATCAACTAATGGGCCAATTTTTTGATAAAGCTTTTGATCTCCAAGTATTACCAACTTGGCTTCGCAGTGCTCAATAATGTATTTGTAATCTTCGATGCTGATGGTTGGGTAAATTGGAACATGTACTGCTCCAATTTGAGCCAATCCCAAATCGAAAAAGTTCCATTCGGGACGGTTGGTGCTTACTGTCGCTACTTTGTCGCCCTTTTTTATGCCCAAAGCCAGCAAACCCAAACTTATCCAATTGGTATTCTCAATGTATTCTTTTGTGCTGAATGCAAAGCATTGTTTGCCATCAAACCCGCCAATAGCATCGGTCTTGTCGGCATACAATGCCGCATAACGATGGAGCAGATCAAAAGTCCGCTTCACCTCGTGGTTAGCCATTTCCATAACTCAATTTTCCTTTAAAAAGATTTCCAAATATTCCAGATTTTTTAAAAATAGAATTTTTAATAGTTTATTTAATATTATTCGGTTTAAAATATTATTTCTTTTTGAGTTGTTTGGGTATCTGTCAGTATAATAGGAGTTTATGTGTGTGTTGTGTGTTGCCGTATTCGAATATTTATATTCATAGGTTGAAAATTTTTGCACTAAATATTTCAATAAAAACCGATGTGTTTGGTTTCATTGGTTTTTTATAATCTATGAAATAAACATATACAGCTTTTTGGTTTAAATAATTGAAAAACAAAAGTATTTTTTCGAATTTACAAACAGCCGATTTGTGGCATATAGGAAAATTACCTAAAAATATAGATTTTTTACTCGTCATTGTGTAAATAAATTCGTTGCTTTGTAATTCGAAATTAAAGTTTGAAGAATTACTATAAAAATTATAAAAATGGGAAATTATTTCAATTCAATTCCTTTGCGTATCCAGTTGGAGCAATTGGGAAAATGCGATTTCATGGATCAGTCTGAATTCGCAAATGGTGTAGATTATCTGAAAGGTAAAAAAATTGTTGTTTTGGGTTGTGGTGCCCAAGGTTTGGCTCAAGGTTTAAACCTACGCGACAGCGGCCTCGATGTTTCTTACGCTTTGCGTGCTGTTGAAATTGAAGAAAAACATGTTTCGTACCAAAATGCAAGCGAAAATGGTTTTGCAGTAGGTACTTTCGAAGAAATGGTTCCTCAAGCCGATTTGGTATTGAACCTCACTCCCGATAAATATCACACTCCGGTGGTTAATGCTGCAATGCCGTTAATGAAAAAAGGTGCTTGCTTGTCGTATTCACACGGTTTTAATATTGTTGAAGAAGGCATTCAAATTCGCCCCGATATTACCGTTATTATGGTGGCTCCCAAATCACCTGCATCGGAAGTGCGTGCCGAGTTCTTGCGTGGTTTTGGTGTGCCTACACTTATTGCCGTTCACCGCGAGAACGATCCCAATGGCGACGGTCTTGAAATAGCAAAAGCATACTGTGCCGGTACCGGTGGTCACAAAGCCGGTGTATTGCATTCGTCGTTTGTTGCCGAAGTTAAATCAGACCTTATGGGCGAGCAAACCATTCTTTGTGGTGTATTGCAAACTGCATCAATCCTTTTATTCAATAAAATGGTTGAAAAAGGAATCGACAAAGGTTATGCCTCAAAATTCATTCAATATGGTTGGGAAGTTACAACCGAAGCGCTTAAATTAGGTGGTATTACCCACATGATGGATCGTTTGAGCAACCCTGCCAAAATTGAAGCTTT
>JAFGAF010000186.1 GCA_016933815.1 Prolixibacteraceae bacterium | reverse complement strand
TTGCCTGTGGGAGTGGGAAAAACAATTGAAAAAAGGCGATAATTTGATTTTAGCTGCTTTTGGCGCCGGGTTTACATGGGGTTCCATTTACGTGAAATGGGGCTATAACTCAAAATAGGCGAATACTATAGCCAACATTTTGGTGGGTGTTTATATTATAGAAGAGTCATTGGTTTCCGGATTTCAGGAAACCGATGACTCTTTTTTTACAGTCGCCTACTAAAAAAGCTGTTTGTGATTAAATGTGGTTCAGATAAGAAAAAGCCAAATGGCTTCGTTGCTGAGAACATCTGCCGTTAGGGTGATTTTGTGGAGTTGGAAGGGGAAGTATAATATTAATAATTTACAAACCAACGTTTTTTGGGGAGAAGCTTTGGTTCTGAAACGCTTAATTAAAGTGCCTTACATCCTATTTTGTCTTTTGCCATTGACAAGATGAAAGTCTTTTTTTATCTTTTTTAAGGTTAAGAGACTGACGTAAAGCATAAACTTTTTTAAAACATTGAGCTATCTGTTTAAATTAAAAGACAATGAAACCCTTGATCCCTTCATTCATGTTGATTCTGCTTTTAGGTTCATGTAATGCCGATATAAACAAAGCGACCATTCAACAAGAAATTATTATTACTGAACAGGCCTTTGAAACGATGGCTGCGCAACATGGCCTGGCCACTGCCTTTTATTTCTTTGCGGCCGATAGTGCAGTAATTTTGCGGGGATCATCTTTAATTAAAGGGCGAAACAACATTCAAAGTTTTTACCAAAACGATCGGTTCAAAAATGTTATTCTTTCATGGGAACCTCAGTTTGTAGAGGTGTCCGACTGCGGAACTTTAGCCTACACTTTCGGTGCTTATCAAATGAAAAGCTCCAATGAAGAAGGCGAAGAGATAGAAAACCATGGTTATTTTCATACCGTATGGAAGAAACAAAATGATAACAGTTGGAAGTATGTGTGGGATTAACCATGTTTTGTCAAAAGCCAGTTAAGACCATTGAAGGGAACAATGATCTTAACCGGTGTTTTTTAATACCTTATTATTATGCATGGTTGAACTATGGTCATTGAAAAATGATGTTATGGTTCACCATGGAGGAGCCTGTTGGGTTATTTTTTTTCAGGCCGGTTTACATTAAATTCATCGGCAAAAACCAGTTTGGTAGAGCCATCCATATCGGCTTTTTCGTATTCGAGCACCACAACATCGAAGGGTACCTTTTTAAGCTCATTGGTCAGCTGAAAATAGCCGGTGGCCACAAAGCGATATTCGTCGGGGAAGGTAATCTCATTGATTTGAGCCTCCTGCGTTTTCGCCTTTTTGTCGGGAACGGCATTGCTGATAACACCGGCAATG
>JAFGAF010000185.1 GCA_016933815.1 Prolixibacteraceae bacterium | reverse complement strand
CCAAATTCGTGGAAAAGGGTAGTTACTTCGTCGAAGTTAAGCAATGCGGGTTGATCGCCTGTAGGCTTCGAAAAGTTGCAAACATTGGTGATAACCGGGTGCACCATTTCACCATCGATGGTGCGCATTTGTTTGCGGTAGCTGCTCATCCATGCTCCGCCACGCTTACTTTCGCGAGGGAAATAATCGGCATAGAAAACGCCAATATGCGTTCCATCGGCTTCTTTAACTTCGAATGCACGCGCCTCGGGGTGCGGAACTGGAATGTTTTCAATTTGGGCAAATTGGATCCCCCAAAGCTTGTTGGCCAGTAAGAATGCTCCGTTCATTACGTTGTTGAGCTCAAAATATGGCCTTACTTCCGAGTCGTCGATGTTGTATTTTTCTTTCCTTATTTTTTCGGCATAATACCACCAATCCCAGCTTTCGAGTTTGAAATTTCCGCCATTGCGATCAATCATTTCCTGCATTTGAGCTGCTTCGCCTTTTGCCATTTGAAGGGCTGGTACCCAAAGTTTGTTCAATAAATCGTAAACATTTTCGGGCACTTTTGCCATGCGGTCGTCGAGGGCAAACTGAGCGTGGTTTTCGAAGCCCATAATTTTTGCACGTTGAGTGCGTAAATCTAAAATTTGCTGAATAATGGCTTTGTTGTCGAATTCGTTATTGTTGTTGCCACGCATGTACATTGCTTTGTAAAGCTTTTCGCGCAAAGCACGGTTGTCGGCATATTGTACAAAGGGTTCCCAGCTGGGTTTGTGCAGTGTGAATACCCATTTGCCTTCTTCGCCCGATGCTTCGGCAGCAGCACTGATCAGCGATTGTGGTAATCCGGCCAAATCGGCTTCGTTGTCGATAACCATTTTGTAATTGTTGGTTTCGGCCAATACATTGTCGCCAAATTGAAGGGTCAACAACGAAAGTTTTTCGTTAATTTTTTTGAGCTCTTCTTTTTGCTCGTCCGAAAGATTGGCACCACTACGAACAAATCCTTTGTAGGTTTCTTCTAAAAGCTTGAGTTCTTCACTGTTGAGCGAGAGTTGATCTTTTTGTTCGTAAACAGCTTTAACTTTTTCAAAAAGCTGGTTGTTCATTAAAATCTCGTCCTGATGTTTCGACAGTGCCGGATAAACTTCCTTCGCCATAGCTTGAAGCGCTTCGTTGGTATTGGCGCTTAACAGGTTGCCAAACACACTGCTTACTTTTTGTATGCCTTGCCCGGCATACTCGAGTGCCAGAATAGTGTTTTCAAAGCCAGGAGCATCGGGGTTCGAAACAATGGCTTCAATTTCGGCATTGTGTTGCTCAATGCCTTTGTCGAATGCCGGTTTAAAGTGCTCGTTTTTAATTAAATCGAAGGGCGGTACACCAAATGGCGTATCATACTCGGCAAAAAACGGGTTTTCGCCACTCTGTTCTTTTTGGGCACACGATGTAATTATGGCCATAATTGTAAGTAGTAAAATAATTCTATTAATTTTCACGATATAAAATTTTTTGGGTTAGTACTATTTATATCTTTATTAAACGTAAAAATAGAAAAATGGATCCTTTTTTCGGATAAATTTTGCTTATTTAGTGTTTCAATTTAAAAAAGCTTAATCACATGAAACCGCATGTTCGTTTTTTTATCAATAGTTTTTTCATATTACTTTTTATTGCAATTGTTTATTGGTTTGTTAATCCGCTATTTGTTTATCATTTTCAGCAAATTGGTTTTTTCAACGATAATTATTTTTTTAAAAGTATGCTTTCCTTCCCCGGTGGACTTATTGAATATGTTTCCATTTTTTTGTTTCAGTTTAACAAATTCAGGTTTGCCGGAGCCCTGCTATATGCTTTTTTGGTATTCTTAATTGTATTCTTTGGTGGTAAATTGCTTGCATCGGTTAAAATAAAAGCCAATATT
>JAFGAF010000184.1 GCA_016933815.1 Prolixibacteraceae bacterium | reverse complement strand
GGAACATCGGGGTAATCGGTTTGCGATTTGTTGAGCCAGAAAAAAGCGCCATATTGTCCTTCCGAATCGGAGGCAGCTGTTGTTGTATATTCAACCCAATTTTCGGGCAATATTTGTTCGCCCAGCCAATTCCCATTATTCAGGTAAAGCAGTCCGAAGCGGGCATAGTCGCGCATGGTGGCGTATAAATACGATGAGCCGGCAAATGTACCCGATGCATCAAGTTCGAAAACCGCACTGCGCATGCCAATTTTGTTGAAAAGTGCTGTGCGTGGAAAAGCCATATATTCGGCATCGTTGTTAATGGTTTTCCGAATAAGGTAGCTAACAATGTTGGTTGTGCCCGACGAGTAAACCCATTTTGTGCCAATAGTGTCGGCCAGTGGTTTTTCAAATGTAAAACGAGCCATGTCGCCAACTTTGTGCAGCATGTTGTTTACATCAGAACTGTTTCCGTAATTTTCGTTCCATTCTAAGCCGCTGCTCATTTGCATCAGGTTATTTATGGTTATGTTACGACGTTCGTCGTTTTGCCAAACTTCAATATCGGCTGGGGCATGAATGTCAATTTTACCTTCTTTTACCATTATACCGGCAAGTGCATTGGTAAAACTTTTGGCCATCGACCAGCTCAGAAATTTGTTTTCGGCATTTAAACCTTGTTTGTATTTTTCAATAATAGGCTGTCCTTTGTAAACTACCATCACGGCAAAAGTTCCTTTATGGGGAATCGTGTCGGCAAAGGCTTTATCAACGGCTAAGTTTATTTGCTGCATGCTAATATCGGCAGGTATGGTGTCGGCTATTAAATCGCCCATTGGCCAGGGAATGGTGTCGGGGTTTTCAGGGAACACAGGCACAACAGGATAGGGGCGGGTTTGTATGTCGCTAACTGTGTAGTCGTTAACTAAAACACTACCATATCCATTTATAAAAGTTGTGCGTGAGGAGTGCCAAAGAAAGCTGCTTTTTACTGTTTTTGTTTCGTAATTAACTTTGTTTTTTACGTATTTAATGAACGAAAAATTAAGGTCGGTGGCCTCTATTGATTCTTGTGTGCGCTTGGCCACAAAAATGCCCGACGAGAGGTTTTTAGCCGCATAGCCGGTTATAATGGGCAATAAGGGGTTCATGTACCAATAGCCTCCGGCCAAAATTATTACCAAAAGGACAGCACTAATTTTTAAAGCAATTTTTTTCGATTTCATGGTTTTATGTGCTTTGTGTTAAGCAACAAATATAATAATAAATTGTATGTCAGAAGGTGTTTTTTGATATGCAAAAAAGTACATCTTGATGTGTTCTATTGTATTACATTCACCTTTGCCTGCTTATTTCTGTATTTGTTTTTTGAAACGTTTTTATTGATTTTCTTCTCAGTTTTTTTCGAAGCATTCAAATTTTGGCCAAACATATTTTGAAGCTTGTTATTTGTTGATTCTTCGTTCTTTACAAGGCTCGAAATTTCGGGTTTTGTACCTCTTTTGTTGAGATTGATAATTTGTTTAACTTTTGTAGTTGGTAAGACGAAATTAAGCCGGTTTTTGGGGCTTTCAATCGAGTACCAGATTTGCTTTTTCAGGATATCGGTTTTAGTTGGTTTTGCTACCCCGGCCGATGTTTCGAGTTCTAATAATTCGGTTGGAAAATCGGCTTGTGCTTCTAAGTAACTGTCGAGTTCATACATTAAGCAGCATTTAAGCTTGCCGCAGCTACCGGTAAGTTTCTCGGCATTAGGCGATAGGCCTTGTCTTACGGCTGCATGGGCTGTAATGCTCGAAAAATCGGTTCTCCAACTCGAACAACAAAGTTCGCGCCCGCACGATCCAATGCCGCCAACCATGGCAGCTTCTTGCCGGGCACCAATTTGCTTCATTTCAATTTTTATTTTGAATTCATGGGCGTAAATTTTGATCAGTTCTCTAAAATCGACCCGCCCTTCGGCTATGTAATAGAATATGGCTTTGTTGCCATCGCCTCTAAATTCAACTTCACCAATTTTCATTGTTAAGCCCAATATTTCGGCAAGTTTCCGGGCGCGAATCATTACTGGTTTCTCTCGTTGGAGTGCATCGTTCTGTTGTTTTTTGTCCCATTGAGTGGCAATACGCAGAATACTTTGCCATTCGTGACGTTTTTTGTTACTTGTTTTCAGGTTGAATTGTTTTTCAGCAAGGTTTCCGGTAAGAGTAACTTCCCCAATATCGTGCCCTCCGTTGGCCGATATTACAATAATATCGCCCCTTTTAATGCTAAGTTGCTTATCGTTTCTGACAAATTGTTTTCGGGTACCTTTAAACCTTACCTCAACAATATTGGTTAAGTGCGATGTGTCGGGCAAATCGTTCAGCCAATCGTAACTGTTGAGCATGTTTATTCGGTTTTTTGAGTCTGGTTGATATGTTGTGTTAAATTGACATCCTGTACATGACATAACTTGTTATTTAGATTTAATAAAAGCAAAAATAGCTATTATTCATCCAAAAATGTTAGTTTGGTGTATAAAAAATACAAAAATGTCTTAAATAGGTGTCGTTTATTTAAAGGGAGGTTTGCAGCTAAGGGTAAGGGTAAAAGTCGATCCCTTTCCTTTTCCTTCCGACTCGGCTTTAACCGATCCGCCCATTTTTTCGGCAAGATCTTTAACAATCGACAAGCCAACACCCGATGAGTCTTCGCTGCCTGTAGGCCGGGCGCTAAGCTTAACAAACCTGCCAAAAACCTTCGATAAATCTTCTTCGGTCATTCCCAAGCCTTGGTCTCTAACACTGTAACTTATGCATGATTTCTGCATTTGGTTATAAATAGTAATTTTTGTATTGTGAGGCGAATATTTTATAGCATTGCTAATAAGGTTCGAAAAAATGCTGTCGAGGGCATCATTGTCGAAATAAACCTCGGGCAGGGTAGTGTCGATTTTTAATATTATTTTGATGTTTTTTTCAATAGCAAGAATATGGTGTTTGTCTATTACATTTCTTATTAAGTCAATTGGGTTTCCTGGAGTCATGCTTTCAAAATTTTTGCTTTGTTGCATGCGTGCATTGTCTAAAATGAAGCAAATGCGGTCGAGCATAGTGTTCGAGCTTTTTTTTATTGAAGTGATTAGCTCTTTGTGCATCGGGTCAATGTCCATCAGATCGCTTTCGAGCAGTTCTGAAATCATATTAATTGATGCAACGGGCGAACGTAAATCGTGCACAACATTACCGATGTATATGTTCATTTTTTCTTGAATTTCATCCATTTCAGCTTTTTTCTTGTTTAAGTCTTTTCGTAAAAAATAAAGACGACCAACAAGGTTTCCAATCAGCAAGCCAACAATTGTTGCAAAAAGGTAAATGAAGTATGATGTTGTTTTTTGAACATGCTCGGGTAAAATCAAAAAAATTACAATGGCCATTATGGCCAGTATGCCTATGTTTACGTATGTTAGAAATATTGAAAATTTCAGCTTCATTTTAAAAGTGTTTTATGGTAGTATGTGAATTTTTCACAAACTTGGGCCAAACTTTTTCTGCAAATTACCTGAAAGCTTCTTGCAATTTCATTAAAATTTTTGAATAATCACAACAATGTAATTTTTTTAACGAACTTTTCAGAAAGTATTTGGTTTAAGCTAAGGAAAATCGCGACAAAAAAGTCTTTTATTGGATTGTTTGTGGGTGAACTTAATGGTAAACCTTATGTTTTTAGAAAAAATTGAATCAACTACAAAAACATCGGAACTCAAAAAGGAGATGTTAAACGATTATTACTTGGTGCAGTTAAGTCGCCAGTTAAGTCTTTTAGGGCGAAGGGAAGTGCACAACGGACGAGCTCATTTTGGTATTTTTGGCGACGGTAAAGAACTTGCACAGGTGGCTTTGGCCAAAACTTTTCGAAAAGGTGATTGGCGATCGGGTTATTATCGCGATCAAACATTTATGCTTGCGTTGGGATTGCTTGAGCCCGAAGAGTTTTTTGCGATGATTTATGGTGACACCGATGTGAGTTTTAACCCATCGACTGGTGGCCGTAATTTTAATAACCACTATTGTACCCGCAACATTACTGCCGATGGCAAAATTGAGAATTTGCTCGAAAAATACAATTCGGCTTCTGATATTTCGTCAACAGGCGGGCAAATGCCGCGTTTGCTGGGGTTGGCCCAAGCATCGAAAATGGTGCGGCTCGATCCAAAGCTTCGGAAAGCCAATGCCGGCAATGTGAGTGGCAACGAAGTGGCTTTTGGCTCAATTGGCGATGCCAGTACTTCTGAAGGTATGTTTTTTGAAACCATTAATGCTGCTGCTGTAATGCAAGTGCCCATGGCGGTAACAGTTTACGACGATGGTTTTGGCATTAGCGTGCCAATTGAATTACAAACAGCCAAATCGAGTATCTCCAAAGCACTTAAAGGTTTTGAGCAACAAGGTGACGATAAGGGGATAAAGATATTTTATTGTCATGGTTGGGATTATCCGTCACTGGTTGAAACATTTAAAAAAGGTATTGATTTGTGTCGTCAGAATCACATCCCGGTTCTCTTTCATATTGATGAAATTACCCAACCTACAGGGCATTCAACCTCCGGATCGCACGAACGTTACAAAACAAAAGAACGTTTGGAGTGGGAAGAAAAATGGGATGGCATTGCTCAGTTCAGAAAATGGCTTATCGACAGTGAAAATGCCGATGAGATTGAACTTGAAAATATTGAACAGAAAGCTATTAGGCGTGCCCGATTAGCCCGCGATAATGCTTGGACAAATTTCTCTTCATCGTTCGATGCTGAACGTAATGATTTAACAGTGCTGGTTTCCGAAGCCGACAGCTTGCTTGGGAATAAGAACTTATTTTCAAATGAATTGAAACAGCTGAACGAAAAAGTTTTCCCAACCCGAAGAGCCTATTTAAGTTTGGCCAAACGAATTTATTTTTTGGTGGTTCAAAGTGTTGAATATGTTGATATTACCCATAGGCTTAAGGTTTGGATCGATCATTTTGAAGAACGAAGTAGCCGATTTTATAATAAACAGCTTTATCGAGAATTGAACGATTCGGCTTTGGCTGTGAAGGCTGTTGCGCCCATTTACAGTGAAAATCCCGAAATGGTAAATGGTTCGGAAATATTGAACCATAATTTTGATAAGCTTTTTGCGAGACATCAGCGTTTGGTAACTTTTGGCGAAGATACCGGTAAATTGGGCGATGTAAATCAAGGCATGAAAGGCATGCAGGAAAAATACGGTGAACAACGCGTTTTCGATACTGGTATTCGTGAAACAACAATAATCGGGCAAGGTATTGGCTTAGCCTTGAGAGGTTTCAGGCCTATTGCCGAAATTCAATACCTCGATTATTTAATATATGCCATTTCTACTCTTAGCGACGATTTAGCTACTTTACAATACCGTACAATGGGCAAGCAAGCCGCTCCGCTTATTGTGCGCACACGAGGCCATCAATTACAAGGTATTTGGCACGCCGGATCGCCTATGCAATTATTATTGGGCTCTTTACGGGGTATGTATTTGTGCGTGCCGCGAAACATGACCCAGGCGTCAGGATTTTATAACACTTTGCTTGAAGCCAACGACCCAGCTATTGTTATTGAGCCATTAAAAGCTTACAATGTTAAAGAACCTTTGCCGCTTAATATTGGCGATTACCGGGTAAGTTTGGGAGTTCCCGAAATTATCGAATTTGGTACTGACATTACTTTGGTTACCTATGGTTGGAATGTTTTTCATGCCCAAAAAGCAGCATATTTATTGAAAGAGCATGGCATTTCGGCCGAAGTTATTGATGTACAAACATTAATGCCTTTCGATGTAGATCATCTTATTCTGCAATCGGTTAAAAAAACCGGCAAGGTGCTTTTTATCGACGAAGATGTGCCGGGCGGTGGAACTGCTTACATGTTGCAAAAAACACTCGATGAGCAAAAAATATTTGATTATCTCGATACTGCACCACGCACCTTGCCGGCAATGGAGCATCGCCCTGCCTATGGTATCGATGGTGAATATTTTTCGAAACCTAATGTTGAGCGAATTTTTGAGGTGGTTTACGAAATGATGTACGAAACTGATGTTAAAAAATATTTTCCGATGCACAAAATATAAAACAGCAACCAACACACCGAAAGCTTGAAGGTAATGATATATAGTTAGTTTGTGTTTAATCTTTAACACAACGAACTGCCGCCATTTCTTGATTGTTCAATCGATGTCTAACGATTCTCCCTTGTTTATCTATAATTCTGCAAATATAAAATTCCTGATTGTCACTAAAGCTTGTGCTTGACGACCAAAAATATGCAGCCATATCAATATTGGAACATTCATTGTCTGAATAGTATCCAGTAGGTTTTACATCAAAACCATATTCATTCGTTGTTGTATTATTTAAATATGCAGCAAAATCGAAGTTCAATAAAGGATTGGCCACGCCTTCAATAACGGGTCTTCCAAAAGAATCAATAAGACTATCGGAAACACCCAATAACTTTTCCAATTTAAACCAGTCGATTTCACTTGACAACCTCCATCCTTAAGAACAAACATTTTGTGTTATTTATCAACATTTTTCTCCGAACTATAATCACTTATTGGTTTTAAATGGTTTTATCGAACTTGTGAACTGTATGGCTTGAGGAATGGTTTGATATTTATTAAGCACCCCTATTGCCGTGCATCCTACCCCGGTAGTTTGGTAATCGAAATTGAATGTTACTCCATCCGATTTGATCAATTGATAGGTGTATTTTGC
>JAFGAF010000183.1 GCA_016933815.1 Prolixibacteraceae bacterium | reverse complement strand
TTGCCTTCATCACTCAAGCTTTTCAACAACAAAGCAAAAACCTTAGTAGTTTCGTCCGATGATTATTCCGACGAACGAGAAATAACATTAATAAAATGCCCCAATAACGAGAATACGATAGACGCACTGATTAAGAAACTATACAATAATGAAATACAATCGCTGATTGTTGAAGGCGGACCCACAATGCTTCAAAGTTTTATTGACCAAAATTTATGGGATGAGGCACATGTTTATACCGGGCAAGTTTGTTTTGGCACAGGCGTTAAAGCGCCGGTATTCAATTACTCGCCAGTTAAATTTGATCGGTTTTACAACAGCGAATTGCGTATTTTCAGAAATGTGTAAGCTTTTTTATGCTTGGTTTTGTTCAAATGCTTAAAATAGCTATTTTTGCAGCACTTTTTTAGAAAGTTGGCCTCATAGTTCAACGGATAGAATAGCAGTTTCCTAAACTGTAGATCCAGGTTCGATTCCTGGTGGGGCTACAAAAAAGCCGCTCATTGCTGAGCGGCTTTTTTGTTATACTGCAACTGCTTCTTGATTACATAAAGCATTAATTGCTTCGTTTTTCGTGTTGCATACCTTTACGTTTCGCCCGGTAATGGCAATAAAACCTTTGTAAAAAATTTGCATAAGACCTTTCATTCCTACTACGGCACTGGCTTTTACATGAGGATTATTTTCTTTTACATACTTTACAAACAAGTTGTAAATTTCGGTATTAAAATACATGTTCTCCAAATTCGTTAATGTTATTAACGATTTCATTGGCTGAGATTTTATATACCTGCCAAAAACATTAATTTGTTGAATAATGTCGTCTTTGTTTTTTAAACCCGAGAAGTCTAAATAAACAATGGTTAACCCACCCTCTCTAATCAATTCTGGTTGTCTCATAGTTTCAATTTTTGGTAATTCCTTTATCACAAACTAAAGTCAGTTGCTTTCAAATTAATATCGAAATTACGGTATTTGCTTATAAAATGAAACACCTAAAACGGTGAATGACCAAAAAAAATGAGTAAACGACACAAAAAATTTAGTAAACGGAAAAATGACAGATGTCATGAATAAGAAAGATTGAACAAACCGATTCATTTTTGGGCCGATATTACCAACGGCAAATTTTTTGTATTTACACTTTCGCCATTAAAACCACCATACAATTCTACACTTCGAAAACCACATTTCGTGAGTAGGTTTTTTAATTCATCAACAAATACCGGTTTGAGCAGAATACTGTTTTCAATTGTTTGCTTATTGTTTTTAATAAATAAACTGGTATTGAAACTGATAAAACCATTTTTATGAAATTGATAATTGCGTACAAATTTTATCCTTTCGTTATCGATTAGTGGTAAGCTGGTTATTGAGTTGCTTAAAATATTATCGTAATTCAAAATTTGCAACAAAAATTTTCCATCTTCTTTTAAAACCTTAAAAACCCCTTTAAGAAATTGTTCAACTTCATTATAACGAGTTAAATGAACCAAGGTATTACCAAAACAAGTAACAACACTGTATTTGTCAGCACCAAAAATTTCACCAACATCGAGCATATTGGCTGCAATAAAGTTCGGGTTACCTTGTTTAACTTTGGCTTTTGCCATAACAATCATCTCGTTTTCAAGATCAATGGCATCAACCACAAAACCTTTTGCGGCCATTGCTATAGCCAGATTTCCGGTTCCGCAACCAATATCGAGCATTGAACTTTTTTGGCTGATGTTCATCTCAATAAAGCTGAGTTGCATTGTGTTCAACGGAAAAATATCGTCGTAAAAAGTGTGTATCGACTGGTAAAACTCCATAATATTGATTTGTAGATTAAAAATAGTTCTATAATACATTACAAGTTGTAACAATTGTTACAACTTTTTGATCGAAGAACTATGAATTTTGTTAAGAATCATTTATCTTGCTATAAGTTTTTAAACAACCAACAATCAACCTATAAATCAATGACAAGGATCAAGAACTTGATTAAAGCCATAATGCCACCCGACAATTGGCGCTTACCTGTTATCATTTTATTGGGCATATTTTGCGGATTGGGCTTGTTTGTAGTTCGGCTGTCAAAAGCACATTCATATTTGGGCGACAAACCCGAAACTTGCGTCAATTGCCACATTATGGCTCCGCAGTATGCAACCTGGCAACACAGCAGCCATCGTGAAGTTACAAATTGTAACGACTGCCATGTTCCTCACAACACCGTTTTTCACAAGTATTATTTTAAAGCCATGGACGGGTTGCGCCACTCAACAATGTTTACTTTCAGGCTCGAACCTCAGGTTATTTTCATCAAAGAAGCCGGCAAAAAAGCCGTACATAACAATTGCATCCGTTGCCATTCCGATTTGATTACCGACGATAAACTCAAGTTGGTTTCAACCAACCACCATCAGCACAGGCTCGATCGCGAATGCGTTGAATGCCACCGCGAAACGCCACACGGGCGCGTAAACAGTCTTTCGAGTGTGCCCGATGCAAGGGTTCCTGTTCCGCAAAGCCCGGTTCCCGATTGGATTAAAAAAGTAACAAACAATCAATAGCATAAAACCTAAAACATACATAAAATGAAGCCAATTAATCAGTTAATTAAAGAGAAGCCAATTGTAGGCTGGCTTATTTTCATTGCAACCATAGTAATCGTTTTCGTTTTGGGGCTTTTTGCCTCGTCGATTGTAGAGCGAAGGGCCGAATCGGTATTTGTTTATACCCCTAAGGTTGAGCATTCGCAATTTGAGCCACGCAACGAAGTATGGGGTCAAAATTTTCCACGCCAATACCAATCGTATCTAAAAACAGCCGACACCACTTTTCGCAGCAAACATCAGGGATCGGCCACCATCGATATGCTTGAAGAGAGCCCGCGAATGGTTGTACTTTGGGCAGGTTATGCTTTTTCGCGCGATTACAAACAATCGCGCGGGCACGCCAATGCAGTTAACGATGTACACCACACCCTACGAATTGGTGCACCTATCGACGGCAACAAAAGCATTCAGCCCAACACCTGCTGGACCTGCAAAAGCCCCGATGTACCAAGACTTATGAACGAAATTGGCGTTGCCGAATTTTACAAAGGCAGCTGGGAAGAAAAAGGCCACGAAATTGTGAACGCAATAGGATGTGCCGATTGTCACGATGCCCAAACAATGAACCTGCGCATTTCGAGACCTGCACTGGTCGAAGCGTTTAACCGAAGAGGAATCGACATTACCAAATCGTCGCATCAGGATATGCGCTCGTTGGTATGCGCCCAATGCCATGTTGAATACTATTTCAATAAAAAGAAAATTGAAGGTGTACAATATCTCACTTTTCCTTGGGACAATGGCTTGAGTGTTGATGCTGCCGAGGCTTATTACGATAACATTGAGTTTACCGATTGGACACACACATTAAGCAAGGCTCCCATGCTCAAAGCCCAGCACCCCGATTACGAACTGTATAAAATGGGTACCCATGCCAGCCGTGGTGTTTCGTGTGCCGACTGCCACATGCCTTACATGAGTGAGGGCGGCCAAAAATTCACCGATCACCATGTACAAAGCCCTTTAAACAATGTTGCCAACTCGTGTCAGGTATGCCACCGCGAAGAAACCGACAAGCTCATTGCCGATGTTTACGAACGACAGGACAAGCTGATCGAAAACAAATATAAACTCGAAGAAATAATTGTACGCGCACATGTTGAAGCCCAAAAAGCCTGGGATTTGGGTGCCACCGAAGAACAAATGAAAGCTATTTTAACCGATATAAGGCACGCACAATGGCGGTGGGATTACGTTGCAGCCAGCCATGCTGCTCCATTCCACGCACCTGTTGAATCGGCACGGATCATTTCGTCGGGAATGGTGAAGGCACAAGATGCAAGGGTTAAACTGGCACGGGTGTTGGCCGATTTAGGCTTCAACAAAGAAGTACCCTACCCCGATATTTCAACCAAAGCCAAAGCACAACAATTTATTGGCCTCGATATGGAAAAATTCAACAACGACCGAAAGCGATTCTTGGACGAAGTTGTTCCGCAGTGGCTCGAAACAGCTAAACAACGTGAAGCAAATTACAACACTAAAGAGCTTTAATAATTTTTTATAACACTAACATTGAGAAAGGGTAGCCGTATAATTTTGGTTGCCCTTTTTTTATGCCAGGCTGTGTTCGGTTAAAAAACCAATAAAAAAACATTAAATACTGATTTATACGTAATTATTTTTAAGAAAGCATTTGTTTTTACCAAAAAAGAAAATACTTTTGCAATCCCGATTAATTAACGTACCCGCGATGTGGTAATATATTGATTTCAAAGGGTTATAAGAAGGTACTTAGCCGTCCGGAACTGATAACTAATTTTGAGCAGTGGATTTACAGGCGACACATCGTAATAAAGCGGGACAAAAAATTATGTAGGATTATTAAAACTTGTAAACCAAGTGGATACATTAAGTTATAAAACAATTTCAGCCAACAAAGCTACTGTTAAGAAAGAATGGTTGGTGATTGATGCCGAAGGTCAGGTACTTGGCCGTTTGGCAAGTAAAGTGGCGTTTATACTGAGGGGAAAACACAAACCAGATTTTACTCCTCACGTCGATTGTGGCGATAACGTGATCGTGATTAATGCCGAAAAAGTAAAACTTACCGGCAATAAACTTACTCAAAAAGAGTACGTTCGTCACTCGGGCTATCCCGGTGGTCAGCGCACTCAAAACCCCGAGGATATTTTGAAAAAATATCCCGAAAGGTTGGTTGAGAAGGCAGTAAAAGGCATGTTACCCAAAAACCGTTTGGGTAGCGAACTTTTCAGAAACCTGAAAGTTGTGATCGGTAGCGAACACAAACACGAGGCACAGAAACCCAGAGTTATTGATTTAAACAGCATTAAATAATGGAAGTAGTAACCGCATTAGGAAGAAGGAAAGCTGCAGTTGCCCGTATTTATGTAACCGAGGGCAGCGGTAATATTACCATAAACAAGCGCGAGCTTAAAGAATACTTTCCACAAGAAACACTTCAGTATGTAGTGCTTCAGCCACTGAACCTGTTAAACGTAGCCGGTCAATACGACATCAAAGTAAACCTCGATGGCGGTGGTTTTAACGGCCAAGCCGAAGCGCTCCGTTTAGCCATTTCGAGGGCAATGGTGAAAATTGACCCCGAAAACAAACCAGAACTGAAAAAAGCCGGTTTCATGACCCGCGACCCACGCGAAGTGGAAAGGAAGAAACCCGGACAACCAAAAGCACGCAAGCGCTTCCAGTTCTCAAAACGTTAATATTATATCATTGTATAACAATATTTTGTTTAGTATCTAAATTCGCGAGATTCCTTTTAATAATAAAGGACTACTCGCGGATTGATATTGCAGAATGTAAACAAAAATCATTATGGCAAAATTACAATTCGAAGAATTATTGAAAGCCGGTGTCCACTTTGGTCACCTTAAACGCAAGTGGAACCCCAACATGGCTCCTTACATTTTCATGGAGAAAAACGGGATTCACATCATCGACTTGCAAAAAACAGCAGTTAAAGTTGACGAAGCCAGCAACGCTATCAAGCAAATTGCTAAATCGGGCCGAAAAATACTTTTTGTGGCTACAAAAAAACAAGCCAAACAAATTGTATCCGACCTGGTAGGCGCCGTAAACATGCCTTACGTTACCGAACGTTGGCCTGGTGGTATGTTAACCAACTTCCCAACCATTCGCAAAGCAGTTAAAAAAATGTCATCGATCGATAAATTGATGAAAGATCCTGCAAACTGGGGCAACCTTTCGAAACGCGAAAGACTGCAAATTACCCGCAAACGTGCAAAACTCGAAAAAGTGTTGGGTTCAATTGTTGACCTTACCCGTCTTCCGGCTGCTTTGTTCATTGTTGACGTGATGAAAGAAAAAATTGCTGTACGCGAAGCTCAACGCTTGGGTATTCCTGTATTCGCAATGGTTGATACCAACTCCGATCCTAACGGAATCGATTTCGTTATTCCGGCTAACGACGACGCATCGGACTCAATCAAACTGATTGTTGGCGAAATGTGCGAAGCTGTTAAAGAAGGTATGGGCGAACGCAAAGCCGAACGCGATAAAGATTCTGACGAAAAGAAAGAAGCAAAACCTAAAGCAAAAAAAGCTGCTGCTAAAAAGGTTGAAGCTCCTGAAGTTGAAGAAGAAGCTTCGGAAGAAGAAAAAGAAGCTTAATTTTTATATCGAATTAGTAACATCTTTAAAACATTTAAATAATGTCAATTTCTGCTGCAGATGTAATGAAGTTGCGTAAAGCAACAGGTGCAGGTATGATGGACTGCAAACAAGCACTTGCCGACACTAACGGCGATTTCGATGCTGCTGTTCAGATTATCCGCGAAAAAGGTAAAGCCATTGCCAACAAACGTGCCGACCGCGAAGCTTCGGAAGGCGTTGTTTTAGGCAAAGTTGCCGGTAAAAAAGCCGGTATCATTGTGCTCAAATGCGAAACCGACTTCGTTGCCAAAAACGAAGGTTTCATCAAATTGGCCGACCAAATGCTCGATGTAGCTTTGGCCAGCGATGCTAAAGACCTCGATGGTGCCAAGCAATTGGTAATGGACGGACGTACACTCGAAGAACACGTTATTGAACAAACCGGTATTATTGGCGAAAAACTCGAGTTGGGTTACTACTCAACCATCGAAGCCGAATCGGTTGTTGCATACATTCACCCGGGTAACAAATTATCGACAATTGTTGGTTTTAACAAAGCCGATGTTGACGTCCAGGTTGGCAAAGATGTGGCCATGCAAGCCGCTGCCATGAACCCTGTTGCTGTTGATAAAAACGATGTACCTGCCGATGTTGTTGCAAAAGAACTCGAAATTGCCAAAGAAAAATACCGTCAGGAAGGCAAACCCGAGGACATGCTCGACAAAATTGCTCAAGGTGCTCTTAACAAATTCTACAAAGACAGCACATTGCTGAACCAAGATTTTGTGAAAGACAACAAGCAAACAATCAGGCAATACCTGCAAAGTGTTGCAAAAGACCTTACCGTTACCGGTTTCGACCGCTACTCGTTAAGCGAATAATTTGCAAAATAAAATACACCTAAAAGCCCGTGCAATAAACTGTACGGGCTTTTTTTTGCTCAATTTTTACATGCTCACCATTCATTGTAAACATAACAACACTGTTTTATTGAAATTTTCGGCTTAAATTTGAAATTCATCATTAATTCAAATTAACATGAAACTTATTTGTTTATTCACCCTTTTGGCCGTTTTTATAACAAGCCTGAATGCTCAAGACGCATTAAAGTTTTTCGACAGCGAAAAACTGATTACACCCGGCATTTTTTATTACCCCGAACACTGGCCGCAATCGCAATGGGAACGCGATTTCGAAAACATGGCCCAAATGGGTTTCGAATATGTGCACATGGGCGAATTTGCATGGGCTTTTTTAGAACCCACCGAAGGCAATTACCAATTCGATTGGCTCGACAAAGCCATCGATTTAGCCGCCTCGAAAGGGTTAAAAGTAATGCTTTGCACTCCAACAGCCACCACGCCTGCCTGGATGGGTATTAAATACCCCGAAGTTTATGTGATGAACAACAATTACCAACGCGGCGAACATGGTTCGCGACAAAACAACTCGCTGACCAACCCTGTTTTCCGCAAATTATCATCGAAAATTGTGGCCGAAATGGCCAAACGCTATGGCAAACATCCGGCAATTTGGGGCTGGCAACTCGACAACGAACCCGAAGCGAAAGAAGATTACAGCCCCTCGGCTCAAACAGCTTTCCGCCTTTGGTTGAAAAATAAATACCAAAACATCGACGAACTGAACAAAGCATGGGGAACAGCTTTTTGGAGCATACGCTACAATAATTTCAACGAGATACGCATACACAACACAGCTGCTATTGTTTGGTGGGGCAACAACCCACATGCCTTGCTCGATTTTAAAAGCTTTACGGCTCAGGTACAAGCCGACTTCCTCGACGAACAAGCAGCTGTTTTAAGGCAACACATCTCCGAAAATCAATTCATTACAACCAATTACGTAGCTGTTGCCAATAACGCCGATCCACGTTTAACCAAAAACCTCGACTTTATAGCCTATACATCGTATCCGAACAACGGAAGCCCCAACTTGGGCGAAAACGGATTCAGACTCGGAAACCCCTATAACCTGCTTTTGGCCAACGATTACTTCAGACCAATAAAAGGAATTACGGGCGTACTCGAAATACAACCCGGACAAGTAAATTGGGCCAATGTAAACCCCCTGCTCATGCCCGGAACTGTACGCATGTGGCTTTGGCATGCCACCGCATCGGGAGCAAGGCTTGCCAGCTCATACCGTTACCGACAGGTGCTTTATGGTGTTGAACAATACCACTCAGGCATTATGCAAAACGATGGAGTAAACCCTTCGGAAGGCGGAAAAGAATACATTCAGTTTATTAAGGAAATAAAACAACTCGAAGCCTTGGGCTTAACCGCCACCACGCCCGAAAGCTATTCGCTAAAACGAACGGCCATTTTGTGGAATCACACAAACATGTGGGACCACCAGCGGCAAGCCCAAAACAACAACTGGAACATTTCGAACCACATAGCCAAGTACCATAAAGCCTTAATGCAACTTGGTGCGCCCGTCGATATCATTTCCGAAAACGACGACTTTGACAAATACCGTTTTATGGTTGTTCCGGCCTATCAAGCAGTCGATTCGGGATTGGTACAACGCTGGACCAAATATGTTGAAAATGGTGGCAATTTGGTGCTTACATGCCGCACAGCCAGTAAAAACCGCATGGGACATTTTTGGGAAGCAGGCTGGAGTGCACCCATTTATGAACTGATTGGAGCAAAAATAAACGCTTACGACATGCTCCCACCCTACAAACAGGCTTATGTAACAACCGGTAACGAACAATACGAATGGAACCTTTGGGGCGATTTACTCGAAGCCGATAACGAAGCTTACATTTTAGCCTATTATTCCGACCAGTTTTACATTGGCGCTGCTGCCGTTACTCAAAGGCAACTGGGTAAGGGCACTATTAGCTACATTGGTGTCGATACCCAAAATGGTGAACTAGAAAAAGCAATGCTTGCCAATTTATTCAAAACCAACAAGCTAACAACTAATAATTATCCCGAAGGATTAATGGTTTATTGGCGCAATGGTTTTTGGATAGCCGTTAACTATCGATCGGAACCTTACAGCATGAATTTACCATCGAAAGCAAAAGTTATTATTGGCGAAACCAATATACCACCTGC
>JAFGAF010000182.1 GCA_016933815.1 Prolixibacteraceae bacterium | reverse complement strand
CCGCGGCTTTGCTTAATCAACTGAATTCCCTTTTCGATAAACAAATGATTGTATTGCGGAATGGGCGAAAACTTGCCAATTAGAAAGCTTTCGATTATTGAAACCTTTTCATGAATTTCTTTTGATTCAAATAGTTGTTCTTCAATTTGTTTGATTTCCGCACAGAAAATGTCGGACAAGTCGAAGCTTTGATTTTCGATCTCGGAAAGTGGGAACTTAAAAAAGTGGCAAGCACCAGCCGGAAGAAATTGAACGAAAACCACTCCTGCCTGGCCAAAGGTCGAAACATCGGAGTACGAATTGCTTAGGCCACTAATAATGGTACGGGGCTGATGTTTGGCAATGGTTTCGCCTTGAACCAACACAAACGGATTGCGATAGTGAAACATCAATTGTACATTTTCGGTAGGAATAACCCGCTCCGCAATGTTTCCTTCGTTGGCATCGGTTTCCATAAAGCAGTAGTGCTTTATATATTTCCGAAGAAAAGCATTGGGCTGAACAATTTGAAAATGCATGTTTTATGTTGTTTATGCAAAAATATGCATAAAGTTTTGATATTAAAATTTGACGTTATTTTACATTAAAAAATGCACCATAAGATAATTGAATCCTATGGTGCAGAATTTTATACGAGCTTTGAAATTACTTTTTTAATAAATCGCGGATTTCGCTTAATAATTGTTCTTCTTTGCTTGGTTCCGGCGGTGCAGGAGGTGCTGCAGGTGCCTCTTCTTTTTTCTTTTTAAGACTGTTCATGCCTTTGATTACCATAAATATTGCAAATGCAATAATTATAAAATCGATAAGTACCTGCACAAAGTTTCCCCAATTTAGGGTAACTGCGTTAATGGCTTGCCCGGCTGCATCAACCGATGCTTCTTTGATCGTGATTTTTAGATCGGTAAAGTTAACGCCGCCCAAAAGCAATCCAATGGGTGGCATAATTAAATCGTTAACCAACGAGCTTACAATTTTTCCAAAGGCACCGCCAATAACTATACCTACTGCCATGTCGACAACATTGCCACGCATGGCAAAATCTTTAAATTCTTTAGCAATACTCATTTTGTTTTAAGTTTAGTTTATAAATAATTGGTGAGAAACAAGTTGTTTCAAAATTTAGTTCAATTTTAACCAAAATATGTAATAAAATTTGATTTAAAGTAGTTTAATTTGTGTAATTAATAAATATTCAGCCATGAAATATAGAATTCTTTTCGTATTTATGCTTTTTATAGCATTTTCATGTAAAATCAGTAAAAAAACTGTTCATCAACCGGCAATAGGTTCCGAAACCGAAGTTTTGCCTGCTGATTATAAAACCGATAGGGTTATTAAACCTCAGCAAGTTGATGTAGAAGTCAAAGATGATGAGCCTATTGATGTGCGTACCGAGTCGGTTAAGGTTTACGATCAGGAGGTAGAAAGTGAAGCCGGTTATGCATTTTATGTAATTATTGGTAGTTTTTCGAAAGCCGAAAATGCGGCAACAAGTAAAGCCGAAATGCTGAAAAAAGGTTTCGAACCTGTTGTATTAACTACCGATTCGGGGCTTTACCGGGTGGCTGTTGATCAAACCAATTCCGAAGCCGATGCCCGGGCATTTATTAAACATATACGATCACAGTTTCCTGAGCACAACGATGTTTGGTTGTTGAAGAAAAAATAGAAAAATTTGAAAATGAAGAATTAAAGGGGAAATGGCTATGAAGAAACAGTCCTTTTCCCCTTTTAATATTTAAAACTCAATAATTATCCCAAGTGTAGGCAATACTGTGCCTGTCAGGTTGTCGAGTTCAATTAATTCATATCGTGTACCGTTGTCGATTGTAATTAATTCATTGGTATCGTCTGTTCGGTTGCGCACAACTATGTCGTTAAGCTCCGATTGGTAGTTGTAAACGTTTTGGATGTCGATATAGAATTTGGCTGTAAACTTATTCAAGTAGAATGCTTTATCAACCCGCAAGTCGAGTTGGTTGAACGATTTAAAGCGTTCGCTGTTTATGCGTTCGAAGTCGAAATAGGGACCGCCAAGTGCTTCCCAAGCTTCAATCAACGACGATTTTTCTAAGTCGTAAGGTGTGTAGGGTAGTCCGCCAACAAAACGTAATTTTCCTCCAACTGTCCAGTCGTTTTTTAGTTTGTAAGTGGCAAAAGCTGTAAGTAAATGGCGGCTGTCCCACGTTGCCGGAATGTAATTTCCGGTTGCAATATCAACAAATTCGCTTCGTACAAGCGTGTAGGCTATGTTTCCGTTTAAATTTTTCTGGTTGTTGAATCGTGCCAAAACTTCAACACCATAAGCGCGTCCTTCGCCAATCGACCGAACTTCTTCATCTCCCAACACACCAAAATCGTTGCCTTTATTGGCAAGGCTAATATTATCGTTCACCGAGTAAGGGTAGTTGTTATAGGTTTTCAGAAAGCCTTCAACTGTAAATTGTACAATCTGTTTGGGTTTGTATTCGAACCCGGCAATATAATGATTTGCGCCAATGTACTTTAATTCATTCTCTTTGTTTACAAAAATATCGTTCATCTTATACCCCAACGAGGTGTATGGAGGCAGTTGAAAATAGCGCCCAAAGTTGGTGTTAAAACTTATTTGATCGCTAAAATTGTACGATGCCGATATTCTTGGCGAGAACTGATCGAGCGGGTTACTCATGCTGGCCGAATAATTGTTGGCATCGAAGCGTGTTCCGAGCGAAACAATTAATTTGTCGGCCCAGAAATTGCGGCTAATTTGTCCGAACAAACCATATTTAATCAGGTTAAGGTCGGTCGAGTAATCGATTTCTATTTGTTGTCCGCCGTAGAACCTTTTTTGGTAAGTATCGTTGGTGTATGTAACCAAATCGGTATTAATGCCGTAGTTGAATTTCCACGAGTCGATGCGGTTGGTGTTTTCAACCCTCAGTTTGGTTTCTATCTCGTTCGAAACATAATCGAGCGTAATGTTTTCGGGGTCGCTGTCGTCGTTGTCAAAATATTTCTGCGATGCATTATTCAGGTGGTTACGGCTTAAGGCAACAGTTGTAAAACCTGTATTATGAAAATGTTTATACGAAGCGCCAAGGGTGTAAGTCCACTGTTCGTTAACTGCAATATTGCTTAAAATAAATTCTTGTTGTTCGGTAGGGTCTTCAATGCCAAGGTTTAAGTCGAACTGGTCTATTGCTCCCAATCCAATAATTGTTATTTCGTTTTTTGCATCAATGCGCGAACGTACTTTAAACTGCATGTCGTTAAAAGTTGGTAGGAATGGTAGTTCAAGAATGTTGAAAAGAAATTTTAAATACGAACGTCGGGTTGAAACAATGAAAGTAGTTTTTTCACCCAAAGGTCCGTCGAGGGTAGCCGAAACTTCGGAAGCTCCTAACGAGCCTCTGAATTTTAGTTTATCGCTGTTGCCGTCAACCTGACTGAACTCAAGAACACCACTCAGTGCATCGCCCCGGTTGGAGGGGAAAGCACCTGAATAATATTTCACTTCGCGAATAAAGTCGGCATTAATAATTCCAACAGGGCCGCCCGATGCTCCTTGTGTTGCAAAGTGATTAATATTGGGAACTTCAATACCGTCGAGGTAAAAAACACTTTCCGAAGGCCCACCGCCGCGTATGATAATATCGTTGCGGAAAGCCGGTGTTGAGGCTACACCCGGAAAAGACTGAATAACTTTTGAAATGTCGCGGTTGGCTCCCGGGTTGGTTTCTATTTCGCCAATGCCGATACTACGTAAAGATACAGGGCTTTCTTCTGTTTTACGAAACGGGCTTGCCGTTACAGTAACTTCGGCAATTTTCTGGTCGGCCTCTTCCATTGTAATGTTTATGTTGGCAACATTGGCGTTGGTTACTTCTATTTCGTCCGAAACGGCATCTTTATAGCCAATAAACGAAGTGCTTAGCCTAACGAAACCGGGCTTCAGTCCGAATAACTGAAAATTTCCGTCGAGGTCGGTAACTGCCCCCAGGGTTGTGCCAAAAACAACCACATTAACAAAAGGTAGTGGTTCGTTTGTTTTGGCATCAACAACTTTGCCTCTTACAATACCGTTTTGAGCAGCTAAACTCAAACTGAGCACTGCCAATATAATGGTTAAAATTGATCTCATGGTTTTTTGTATTTTCTATTTTAAACTAACCGATACTTTATTGATGATGTTTTTTGCTGTGCTTATTGTGCTTAAATCGGTATAAAGTTTACCGTCTTTGCCCGAATAGTGGCTATGCCCAATTGGGTTGAGGTAGTATGTTTGGGTTTCGCTTTCGGTGTCGATTAGCACTGAGTAAACCAAAGCGGGTTGGCACGACGATTTGTAGTCGGCATCGTTTGGATGTAAATTGTTGTGCCAATATTCGTTCCAGTCCCATGGTTGGTTCACTTCAAGCATTAACCTGAATTTTTTTGGCAATGTTTGAGTTGTGCGGGTTTTTAAAACAAAATCGCCCTTAGGAGTAGCTCCGGTAATAGCATCGGGCATTGGGTGTTGGGGGCTTGGCAAAAGCGATTCGCTATTGTTAATTGTTCCTTTCTTGTGTAACCAATAGGGTAGGGTCGATGGGCGTTGCGCTTGCCCGGGCTTATTGTCCCATTTGCCTTCGCCTAACGAGCCGTGACCATATATGCCTGTTGCCAGGTAACGGGTTACAAAAAGGGTTTCAATAAAGTTGCCTTCAACATCTTCAACCCAAATTGTAAATGTTGGGTGGTTGTGCGAAGTACCTTTTAAAAATTTAATTTCTAATTCGCTTCCTTTGGCATTACTGTTCGATGCAATGTTTTCAAAAACAGGCGCAGGTATTTGCTTGCTGGTGCACGAAATTATGCTCCCCGAAGCTATCAATATAATTACTGCTAATAAATTAATATTTTTCATGATGCTTGATTTTTTATTTTAAATATGAAACAGGTTTTGTTTAATATTGTTCAAGTAATATTATAAAAAATTTAAACAAAAATAATTGGAACTTTGAAATACGAAAGTTTTTTTTATTCAATATTTTAAATTGTTTTGGATGAATGTAGTCAATAATGTAAATTTACTAGCTCAAACTATTTTAAGAATCTAGCTTACAAAAGAATTAAATGGAACAAAACAAAATTAATGGTATTTCCCGGAGAAGATTTTTGGGAACAGCCGCTGTAGGAGTTGCCGGAATAAGTTTGTTTTCGTCGATGGTGGCGTGTAAAACTCAGGCCAAAGGTAACGAGTTAAGAATGGGCTTTATTGGTCTTGGCCAACAAGCAATGTTTTTGCTCAATGGTTTTATCAATATCGAAAGTGTGAAGGTAGTAGCAGGTTGCGATGTATATGGCCGTAAAAACACTCGCTTTGAAAAGAGGGTGAAAGAATTTTACGAAAAGCAAGGTAAAGAGGCCGAAGTAAAATCCTACAATCGCTATCAGGATTTGCTTGCGCGTACCGATATTGATGCTGTTGTGATTGCAACACCCGACCATTCGCATGCAATGATAGCTATTGCTGCTTGTAAGGCCGGTAAAGATGTTTATTTGGAAAAACCTTTAACTTTTACCATAAAAGAAGGGCAAGAGTTAAGGCGTGTTGTTCGCGAAACCGGTAGGGTATTGGCTGTTGGCAGTCAGCAGCGTTCCGATCCGAATTTTCAGCATGCCGTAAAACTAGTTCAGCAGGGTGCCTTGGGTAAAATTGAGCGTGTACATGCTTATGTGGGTGCGCCACCGGTTGCGTATAATTTACCCGAGGAAGAATTACCAGCAGATTTGAATTGGGATTTGTGGCTGGCTAACTTGCCCAATTACATTCATTTTAACCACGAGCTCAATCCGCCAATTTCTATCGATCCACCACAAGATGAACAACTTTGGGGTGCATGGCGCTGGTACAAAGAGATGGGAGGCGGGTTTACTACCGACTGGGGTGCCCACATGTTTGATATTGTTCAGTGGGCGCTTGAAATGGACGGCAGTGGTCCGGTTGAAATTTCACCAATTGGCGATGGCACTCAGTTCATGAAATTTGTTTACGAAAATGGTGTGGTGATGACTTCGGAGCCATTCGACGAGGCTTGGACCAAAGGTGTTAAATTTATTGGTACCGATGGTTGGCTTGAAGTGTCGAGGGGGCATTTTAAAGCATCGAACGACGAATGGTTGCCCAAAAACGAAGCAGTTGAACAATCGGGTTCGTACGAAACAAAAGTAGCTCACCATATCGACTTTGTTGAGGCTGTTCGCGAACGTCGCGACCCGGTTGTGCCGGTTGAGGTGGGGCATCGCAGTTGTACGGTATGTACTTTGGGCAATATTGCCTGCGAGCTTGGACGTACCATTAAATGGGATCCAAATAACGAAACATTTATCGACGATATAGATGGTGCTGCAAGCGAAATGCTTCATTATCAATATCGCGATGGATGGAGTTTATATTAATTTTAGGGTTTATAATTATTTATTACAGCCTCCCGTATTCAGCAATACGGGAGGTTTTTTAATGTCTGATCATCATTTTATTGAAAATATCCCACAAAACTATTCCGGCACTTACCGAAACATTGAATGAATGCTTTGTGCCGTATTGTGGTATTTCGATGGCACCATGGCACAAATCAACCACTTTTTGTTGTACCCCTTTTATTTCGTTGCCAAAAATCAACGCAATCTTTTCGTCATCGGCAGGATGAAAATCGGTTAACATTGTGCTGTTTACCACTTGTTCGACAGCATAAATTTTATAATGCTGGTTTTTGAGGTCGTTTATTGCATCAACCGTGTCTTTGTAGTATTTCCAGTCAACCGAGTTTTCGGCATCGAGTGCTGTTTTGTGAATTTCTTTGTTGGGAGGGGTTGCTGTAATGCCGCACAAACAGATCGATTCAACTAAAAGTGCGTCAGAAGTTCTGAAAACCGAGCCTATATTGTTACAGCTTCGTATGTTATCGAGAACGACCACAATTGGCGATTTGTGCAGTTTTTTAAAAGTATCGATATCGATACGGTTTAGTTCGCTGTTCTTTAATTTTCTCATTGTTTTGTAGTTTTTTTTACCAGTGAATATTTTCGCGTTTTACAGGCATGCTCATGCAGCGTGCGCCACCGCCTCCACGTGCAAGTTCGGCACCTCCAATGGTAATTACCGCTTTTTCTTTGGGTATGGCTATGTTGTTGTTTATAATATCGCTTGCTTTTATCACTTCGAAACCTTCGTTGTTAAGGGCATCTATTGTGTAAATGTTGCGCTCGTAGCCAATGATTACACCAGGTGAAATGGCAAAAAAGTTTGCACCACTGTGCCACTGTTCACGCTCCTGATGCCAAATGTCGTTTCCGCCGCAAAGTACCGGTTTTAAATGCATGCCTGCCTTTTTAAGAGCTTCGAGCAGGTTGGGCTCGGTTGAAATGCACTTTACTGTACCATTATCGATTGTAATGTGTATGGTTCGATAGCGGTTGTGGCTCATTATAAGTGGTTCGTAAACCATGCAGGTATCGCGGTCGAGTAGTGTGAAAACCATGTCGAGGTGAATGAATGATTCGGGTGTTTCGGGCAGTTCCTGAACAATTATGTGATGAAGCCCCTTTTTTTCATTCTTTATGTTGTTAATAATAAAATCGATTCCTTGCGTTGATGTTCTGATACCTGTTCCGATAATCAAAATGTCTTCTTTTGCAATTAGTACATCGCCGCCTTCAATTCGTATTTGGTTTATTTGTTGATTGTTGGTGGTTTCGTCGGCATTAATGGTTTGGGTTTTAAATAAGTGATGATGTTTAAAAATAGCATTCATTATTACTGCTTCGCGTTCACGCACATTATTGGCCATTTTACCAATAAGCACTTTGTTGTACATGCTTATCGATGCATCGCGGGTGAAGAGGAAGTTGTGTAAAGGTCGTAAACTGTAGCGCTCGTTGCTGAGGTAACGGGTAAGGTTGTCGCGTATCAGTTCAACGCCTTCAATCAGCTGAATGGCTGTTTCGTTGTCGGGCAGGTTGAACAATGCGTCGTAAAGCTCGGGTACTGCTTCGTTTTTGCAAATTTGTTTTAATAAATCCGATTTTACTTGTTTGTTTTCGAACAAGCTGCTTAACAGATCTTTAACTTCGTAGGTTTGGCAGTGTTTGTTTAAAATACTTTTAAATTGATTGTACTCGTTAAGGGCAACCGATAGGTTGAGGATATCGCTGTAAAGTGCCCGTTCTGCATTTTCGGGCGTCATTTTTTCTACTTCGAGTCCCGGAGTATGAAGTATCACCCCCTTTAATTGTCCTATTTCCGAATTAACATTAATGCTCTGCATTGCTTTTTTTATTGATTGGTCAAATTTAGCCAATTCTTTCAGAAGGAATAATGACTTAAATTATTTTAATAATTCGAAAAAGTTTGCACAATCTTTGTAGTAACTTTGGATTTTTGATAAAGGTATGAGAGTTTATTTGAAATTGATTTTAAGTTTTTTCTTTGTTTGGTTTATGCTGTTCGATTCATTTGGGCAGGAAGAGCCCGATAGTATTCGTGTTGTTGAAACCGATTCGATGATTTTTGTGCGGCTCGAACAGGTTGATGTTTATCCCCGAACAGGCAGGAAATTGAATTACAGGCGTTATTCGCGCATGGTTGAAAAGATAAGAAAAGTTTACCCGTTTGCAATTGCAGCTGCCAATGAACTTGAAATTTATAACCAGAAGTTTGAGAATGCTGAGTCGGAACGTGAAAAAAGAAAGTATGTAAAGCATGTTGAAAAAGACTTGTTTGCTCAGCACGAAAACGAACTGAAGCGCTTTACCATTACCGAAGGCCGTTATTTAATGCTGTTAATCGATCGTGAAACCGGCAATACTAGTTATTCGATAATAAAAGAAGTTAAAGGTGGCTTGCCTGCTGTTTTTTGGCAGGGCATAGCAAAAATATTTAATAACGATTTGAAGGAAGAATATGACCCGCAATACAAACATTATGTTGTTGAACAAATTGTTCTGATGATTGAACAAGAATATAAACAGAATGCGGTAAAACAAACAGAATAATTACTTTCCTTTTGCTGAGAAACAATTCAAAAGTGTGTAAATAAGTATTTTAAAGTCGAGATACAGCGATATGTTTTTAAGGTAAATAATATCGTAAGGAAGCCTTTCGAGCATTTGTTCGAGGTTTGATGCATAGCCATATTTGACTTGCCCCCACGAGGTTATGCCAGGTCTTATTCGCTGAAGTTGTATGTAATGCGGGTTGGCTTTCCGTATCTGATCGACAAAAAATCTACGCTCGGGCCGAGGGCCTACCAACGACATATCGCCTTTGATAACATTGTAAAATTGAGGTATTTCATCGACATGGGTGCGGCGCATAAACTGCCCGAATTTGGTTATGCGCGGATCGTTGGTTGACGAAAGTGCCGGGCCGTTTGGTTCTGCATCGGGAACCATGCTCCGAAATTTGTATATGGTGAATTCTTTGCCAAATTTACCTACTCTTTTTTGGGCATAAATAATTGGTCCTTTCGACGATGAACGTATGCCAAGGTAAACAAAGGGGAAAAAGGGCAGGAATATTACCAAGGCAAAAATTGAAAATACAACGTCGATGATGCGCTTCATATTCTCTTGCCATGCGGGCATTATACCATTCGAAATTTTGACCAAAGGACTGGTATATATGGTGTTGGTTTTAACTGTGCCGGCCAAAATGTCATACATGTCGGGAATTGCTTTTACCGTGATATTGCGGTAGTCAAGAGTTGAAAGTATGTCTTGAATTTTGCTGTGTTCGGAGGTTTCGATGGCAAGTATTACTTCTTCAATATTGTGGCTGTCGATAATTTTTGGAACATCTTTAAGTGATCCAAGCATTGGCAGGTGTTCTTCGAGCAGAAAAAATTCCTTGTCGTCGATTTTTACAAAGCCCACAAAAATATTTCCGGTTGGCACGTCGCTGGTATTCATTTCGTTAAAAATGCGCACAGCTTGTTCGTTGCTGCCAATAACTAAGGTGTTGAACCCAATTTGCCGTTTGTGTACTTTGTGTATGGTGCTCGATGAGTAGATTAAGCGAGGAATAAAAGTGAGCAGAAAATGCAGGCTTAAGAGAGTAAAATACGAGTGGTAGTAATTTTTGTAAGTTGAAATGTTGTCGTCGAGTAAAAGCACAAAAAAGATAATGGTTACCCCAATAAGCGTTGTGAGTATGGTTTGCCCCAGATCGATTAGCCGCGAACGGCGATATATATCGCGATAAAAACCTGTAATGTAGTATAAAGCAATCCAAAACAGAGGAATGGCCACTAATGCAATCCAAAAATTGGCATCGAGTTGTACTTTGCCCAGGTATCTGAAAATGCCATTTTCGAGGTAAACTTTCCGAAATGTATAAAATAAAGCCCATGCGCCGGCTGCTGCCAATGCATCGGTAATCATGTACTTAGCTACTTGTTTACGCTTATTCATGCAGAAAAAAATTGTTGGTCGGTTGTTGAATACCCTTTATTGCAGTTGTATTAACGAATGCCTTTTAAAATTATTGCGCGCAAAACTATCTTTTTTTCTGCAATTTCAGAAATTACCCAGAATAATATTCTCGATTTTATTAATTAGCATTGTTGTGAGCGTGTAATGGTAAAAATTGAATTGTGGTTTTTTATT
>JAFGAF010000015.1 GCA_016933815.1 Prolixibacteraceae bacterium | reverse complement strand
GGAATTTTTACACCTTCAATAGTCAGATAGTTCAATTCGTAACCAAGCAATGGGTTACGCGCAGGCTGATACTGATCGCTACGTAACTGAGCATTTCCCCTTCGTGTTAAATACTCACGCATTAACTGCTGAGGTTTGAACCCAACTTTCCACACACCAATGTGCTGATTGGGCACCAAGGTATAGCGAACACGCGGAGTTTTTAATATTTGATCGAGCAACAAATTGGCATGGGTCACCATTTTACCTGTTGCAAAGGGCCAATACGAGCCTACACCTTCCGACTCCATTCCGCCGCCGCCAACGATGCTTGGGTTTGCATGACCACGCGGAGCAGCCAAACGCCAGAGCCAAGCCAAAGCAGGTGGCAACAAATGAAACATACCAATAATACCAAAGTTAGGATGCTCTTTCGAGCTGGCAGGTGTTCGTACGCCAAAGCTTCGAATATCGACTGTAACAGGATTATCGATAACGCCTGGCACAATTTCACGTGGTAAAATTACCCTCGGGTTAGGGCATTTTTTGCCGGGTGCATCTTCGGTATGATCCCAAATAAGAGCTGTACTGTCGGGGTTCGACTGAACATTTAAAAACAACAGAGGTTTTTGGGGTTTAATGGTAATTTTTTCAAGGAAAGGATCATCGCCATATTCGTTAACACTATCGACACGAATAAACCAGGCATTTTCGGCATCAAGCACCCTGAGCTTACCATCTTCGCGTTGCAAATCGGGATGACAAAGAGCCATATCGTCGGTTACCGGTCTGAAGGAACAGAAAATTGGAAAATTGATCAAACGTTTTTCCTTTGAAATTGTATTTTCACCAATAAGTACCTGTCCTTCGGGTTCGCGAACAATATGCTGTAACATTTCGCTTTTACCTCCGCCACTGGCACCTTCGTGCATAAACGTAACAAAATTATCGTATGGACTAACAACCTGAACAGTTGAACAATGTGCAGTAATCCAACCTTCGCGCTCGCCTTTGGTGAGCAGTGCGCCGTACAAACCTTTTTTTGCACTCGGCCCAGGGTATAAATTGTACGAATATATTTCGTGAAGTTTTTCGGTACGGTTATGGACTACTACCTGCTTGCCATTAAAATGAGTATGCCTGAAAGTTGGCGCAACAAATATTACCGATCCGATTTCAAAGTTTTCGGGCAAATCGTCAACCGCTACCATACTTTGCAACATCGACAAGCCCATTGCAAAGAATCCTGCATTTGCCGGAGCTATTGCCAAACCTCCTACGCCAATATTTTGTCGTCCGGCAAAGAAGAAAAACATAGCCAAATCGTTAGCTTTCAACCAATCGAAGGTTTCACGCTGCAACTTATCAAAATTATATCCATATTTATCATTAAAGCGAACTTTGTCCGAGGGTAAATTATCGGCAATGGCCATGGTATCGGGGTCGCGTCTACGCATGTAGGCATCGGTATAATTTGCCGAAACCCCATTCTTAACCCTATGAACAATTGCCTCGGTATAATCACCTTTTCCGGGCAAATTGTATTTAACCTCGAAGCTATTGCTACCGGAGCCGCCAACTGCAGCCTCGGCCAATGCTTCAACCGTATTAAAAACAGTAAGGCTTTTACTGTGTTTTACCAAATCAATTACGTTATCGGGTAAAATCACTTTTTTCGATGCTAAAACTTCTAACAATTCTTTCATTTTTCACCAATTTGAATAATTAACCAATCAATTATATGGTTTTGGATATCTTAACCCAGTAAAGTTTGAAACTCATACCAACCAGAACCATTCGGTACAAAAATAATGAATTATTGCTTAATTTATTTAGCTGTGCTTAATTTTTTGAGGAATATTAAACTAATGTAAAATTGGAAACAATGCTAAACACACAATCCAAGCCGGAATAGATTTAACCAGCATGATTGTTGATAACCCACAGCATTTCACAATGACTATCGGCAACATTATGAATAAGATAAGGAGTTTTATTATTAAAATAAATGGTATCGCCTGCCGATAAAACATACTCTTTATCGTCGAGCTCAAAATTTACGCTACCGGCAACTACATAGCAAAACACTTGCCCCGAATGGCTTTCGAAATAATTATTCAAACTCGATTTTTTGGTAAAGCGCACAAAATAAGTATCCATCTGCTTGTTAACATCGTGGTGCGAAAGCAAAAAAACCTCGGTTCCGGTAGATGTTATTTCAACAAATTTCATTTCGTTTTTTCGTACCACAGGATTTTTACTAAGGCTTTCATTCTCGCCAATCAGCTCACCTACTGTAGTATTTAAACTTTCGGCTATAGCCTTCAAGGTAAAAATTGAAGGAAAAGCTTTTGCTTTTTCGATTTGAGACAATGCACTGGCACTAATACCTACTTTCAAAGCCAACTCATTCAACTGCATATTAAGCACATCGCGCTTTCGCCTAATTCTTTCGCCTATTCGTTTCATTTGTATTCTTTTTATAAAACCACAAAATTGAGAATAATTTAAGATATTAAGAAATACTTAATTCGAAAAAAGAGAAAATAAGATAAAATTTAATGTTTGAACAACAAGAAGCCAAAACTGTTATGTTTTCGATTTTAAATACAAAACGCAATATTATGGTACACACCTTTTCAAAAATGCTTCCGTTAGGAACAAAAGCTCCAGATTTTACTTTAATAGATGTTGTTTCTAACAGCCCAAAAAGCTTAAATGAACTTAAATCGGATATTGCTACTGTTATCATGTTCATTTGTAACCACTGCCCCTATGTAAAACACTACAACCACCAACTGGCAGCTTTAAGCAACGAATATATCGCCAAAGGAATTTCGTTTATTGGCATTAGCGCCAACGATGCCGAAGCCTTCCTCGACGATTCACCTTCGAAATTAAAGGAGCAGGCACATAATTATGGATTCAACTTTCCGTATCTGTACGACGAAAGCCAGCAAACAGCCAAAGCTTACCAGGCGGCATGCACCCCCGACTTTTATGTATTCGACAACAATCTGCATTTGGTTTACCGCGGCCAGCTCGACAACTCGAGGCCCAAAAACAACGAGCCCGTTACAGGCAAAGATCTGCGTAACGTGCTCGATAATTTACTAAAAGGGTTACCCGTTAGCAAAACACAAATTCCCGGTTCGGGCTGTAACATTAAATGGAAAGCCGGGGTAAATCCCTTTTAATTTTTTCGTCGGCGCTGCCAATAATTTATAAATTTTTCCTGTGTAATTAATCCAATATTTCCTTCAAGGATTCCGCCTTCGCCACCACGGTCGATTATTTTGAGAACAATGAGATTTTTGCCGGGCTTTAAAACGCCGTCGGGAATAAAGTAATTTCTGAATTCGCGGTGCATATCGGTATTGTTTGTTCCGTAATATTCACCTGTTTCGGCAACAAATTGCCCGTTAATAAACAGTCGGTCGTCATCGTCGATACGGCCGGCCATCAAAATTAGTTTTTTCGAAAGCAATTGAGCAGGCACTTCAACCACTTTTGAATATACGGCATATCCGTCGTAATTGTTGAAACCTTGGTTTTCCCAAGCTCCGGGAACAAGTATTTGGGTAGCGCCTGCTTCGGGCTCTTTACCTTTATTAAAATGCCAATAACCGTGTAAGTCGATATCGGGAATTACATCGGGCATACCAAAAACCAACTTAACATTCCCCCTTACAATGCCACCTTCGAGCTGCGAATCGTAAACCCTTACAGCCAACGTATTTTCGGCGCCAAATTTAATAAGCGATGCCGGCACCCTGTATCGCCTCGATGCATTATACGCTGTTAAAATATTTGGTGGAAACGAGCCGCTTTGCCCAATCTTCACACTATTAAAATACACCTCATCAACATCATCGATATAACCCAACTCGAGATAAACTTCGCGCTCAGACAAATATTCGGGCACTTCAACATTTTTGCGATACCACGCGTACCCGTCGTAGCCTCTGTATCCATTCTCCTCCCAACGCGAAGGCACATACATATCATCCCATGCCGAATCATCGAAATCTTTTTCAGCCCATTGCATTTCGTCGCCAATTGAAAATTTCCAGTAGCCCTTCAATTCAATTTCGGCAGCATTGTTTCCAAAAACACTTTGGCCAAAACCCACAATTAGCAAGAATAGTATTATTGATATTGTTGTTCTCATACGCTTAATTTATCAACAATGTTGCATTCAATATTAATAGATATCGAAAATACGCATTAGGCCCCTAATGGGATTATCCCAAAAATCGAACACATTTCGTTCAATTAAAATCTTGGCATCGTTATAAGTCATCAAACCAATTGGGCCTTCGTATATTCCACCATCGAGCTGTTCGTCGTAAACCTCAACAACCAACTCGTTAAATTTTCTGAAATTTGTTGCTGGTATTTTATAAACGCGGTACAGCTGATATGCTCTCCATTTATCAACACGGTTATAGTGGTCGAGATACTCGGTACGGCCAACCAACTCGCCATTCAAATAAACCTTGTCATAATCGTCAACTCGACCAAGAACCAAATAAAGATCCTGATTTTCGAGTTCAACGGGCAAAATAAATTTTTTGCGATACCATGCATAACCATCGTAAGCATCATATCCTTGGCTTTCCCACGTGCCGGGTACGTTAATTTCGGCCCAATCGCTATCGTTAAACCCCACGTTGCTTATGCCTTTTTCGCGAAACACCGAAAATTTCCATTTTCCACTTAAGTCGAGCGAGAGTAAATTAACATCGTTATCGAAGAATATCCCCAACATTTCGGCTTGCAAAATACCTCCCGGACCTGCGGTATCGTAAACCCTTATGGCAATTGTGTTATCTTTTTCCTTTAACAAACCATCGGGAATTGCATACCTTCGCTCTACATTGTATGCTGTTTCGAAATCGGGCAGAAACGATCCAGTTTGACCAACTTTTACCCCATTGATGAAAACTTCGTCAACATCGTCGATTTGCCCCAACATGAGCATAAGTGGCCCTTCGCCGGGGAACGATCTCACATCGAATTTTTTTCGGTACCAAGCATAACCATTGTACCCGCTGTAGTAATTATCCCAATATCCGGGCACAAAAATCTTATCCCAATCACTGTCGTCAAAAGCGCTCTCGGCCCATTTCATATCATCTCCCACCGAAAAATTCCACAAACCTTCGAAACCTGCTACCCTTCCCCATTTATTGGCATGGGCACTGTTCGAAAGCAGAAAGAAACCAAGTATTAATATTGCATATAAGTTTTTCATCTTATAAAAGATTTTAAAGGAAATGAGGCCTGATAAAAAGACCTCATTTCTGCAAATTTAACCTAAAATCTACGAACGATAATCTATAACTAATGCTAAACTGTAATATTTTTGAGCCACAGCATTGCTCGCTTTAATTTTCTTTTCGTCGAGGAGTTGGTTCACATAAGCTTTGGCGTCGTCGGATCCACCATCAACGGCAATCACCTGCACTTTGTTATTTTCGTCGATGTAGAATTTCACAAGCACTTTTTCGTTAAGGTTGCTAATTCCATTTTGATGAAAATAATTGTTCACATTAACAAAATCGTCCGAAATCATTTTTTTGATTGTAGTTTTCAAATCGACATTGTTTTTTACTTCGAAACGGGTTTCGTTGTAATTGGCTCCAAAAGTTGCAAATGCAAAAGTTGCAAGTAAAATTGTTACGAATAAAGTTTTAAGTGTTTTCATGGCTATAAATTTTTAAAATGAATAATCGTGATTAATAATTACGATACAAATGTACAGCCACAATATCACGCAGAAGTTTTTATTGTGTTACATGTAATAATAAGATGTCACAAAATGTCACAAACCTAAAACCGATTAAAGCACTAATTTATAACCAAAACCATGAACCGTAAGGATATGATTGGTTTTTGGCGTATCAACTTTTTGCCGAAGACGTAAGATGAAATTATCGATGGTACGTGAAGTTGGTTGATAGTCGAGCCCCCAAACCTTGTCGAGCAGTTCGTCGCGGGTAACAATTTGGTTGGCGCGTTTGTATAAATAATGTAGAATTTCAAATTCTTTATGCGATAGTTTAACCTGCTCACCCTCATCAACAGCTTCGTAACTTTCAAAATTCACAGTTAATTTTCCAATTTGAATAGATTGGGAACTGGTGTTAGGATCGAAACCTGTTCGTCTTAGAATTGCTTTTACCCTTGCCAGCAATTCACGCAAACTGAATGGCTTGGTGATGTAATCGTCGGCACCAAGCTCGAGGCCGCGCACCTTGTCGAGTTCTTCGCCCTTAGCGGTAAGCAATACAATTGGAGTTTGAATATTTTGAGCCCTTATCTGTTTCAACACATCGAAACCCGAAATAACCGGCAACATCACATCAAGCAATACCAAATCGTACTGTTCGGTTTTGAGCTTTTTAAGTCCATCGTCTCCCTTCGAAGCGGTATCAACTTCATACCCTTCAAACTCAAAATTATCGGCTAAGCCCGAAAGCATTGCCGGTTCGTCTTCAACAATTAGTATTCTGGCCATTTCAATTCTTTTTTAGCGGAAAAATCAAAGTAAAACAACTGCCCTTGCCTTGTTGACTGTTCAACACTATTTTTCCGTTATGTTTTTCCATAATCATTTTCACAATATTAAGCCCCAACCCCGAACCTTTCGCCCTGTGCGCCAAATTGCCCTCGGTAACCCGGTAAAACTTGTCGAAAACCAGCTTCTGATGCTTTTTCGAAATACCTATACCATTGTCTTCCACATCGATATAAATATCACCATCGGCTGATCGGGTACGTATTTCAATTTTTTTGCTTTCGAAACTACCATATTTCACTGCATTATCAATAAGATTAATCAACGACTCGGTAATTGAATCCCTATCGGCCGAAATTAATGGCATTTGGCTGTTCAATTTAAGGTTTAATTCTACTACTTGTGCTTTAAAGTGAGGCTCAAAATTATCGCAAACTTCAACAATTAACTCATTAACATCAACATCTGAAAAATGATATTCGCGTTTTTTCTTTTCCATTTTCGAAAAACTGAGGATACGGTTCACCAAAGCTGTAAGCCTGCTTGTTTCCTGATGAATAACATTTAAATATTCGCTTGCTTTTTGCTCACTTTTAATTCTTTTAAGCAGAAGCGTTTCGGAATACATGCTAATTAAAGCCAAAGGTGTACGTATTTCGTGCGATACGTTTGAAACAAATTCCGATTTCATTTCGGCAAGTCGCACTTCGCGCCTGATGGTAATTATTACAAACACAATTCCCAACACCAACAAAAACACCATTATTGCAAACAAGTAACTTTGACGCTGAGCCCTTTCGTACACCAAATCGGTAATGGTTGCCGACAATAAAGCAATGCTTGCACTTGCCCCCGGAACATACCACATGGGCTGTTTATATGCTGTTTGCCCGGCACCTGCATTGGCATTAACAGCATAAAAAACCTGTCGGCTAAGTGTATCGGTTATTGAAACGCTGAAACGATTTTGTGCAATTTGCTGAATTCCGGAACCAAGGTTTTGCTCAATAAAGGTTTTATTATTTAGTGTAATTGTAACCAGCACTTGTGGCTTAACTGCTTTTAAGCGAAAAGTAAGCACTGTGAATTCTCCTGCATTATGAGTATCTACTTTTCGATAACCTTGTAGTAACGAGCGTTCAAGACTATTAAACATTTCTTCTGAAGGCTCGCCGATACGCAAAGGTTGCATACGGCTATGTTGTTTAATTTTCTGCCTGGTTTTTATATCGAAAAATATAATTTCCTGTATGGCCGCATTGTTCATCATCAACTGCGAAAGCACGCCATCGATTGTAGCACTTGAACAATCGAGCGGGACATCGAGCTGGTTTACCCAAGCCATAATAACGTTTTCGGAGTTTTGATTGATTGTAAAAAGTATGGTCTCGAGCTGTTGATTAAATGCCTGTTGTACAATTTCTTCGTTTTCGGTTAAATTGGAAGCTTGCTGGATTAGGAAAAAGCTAACCGGCAAGGCCAAAACAAGCAACAAAACCAACGAAAGCTGTACAACAATTTTCTTCATACACTAAAATTAATTGTAAAAAAACGAAAGTTAAAATTAAACAATTTTACTTAACACCATAAATGTAGCAAAAAGAAAGGTGTGGAAACGGCATACAATACCGAAACCACACCTAAAAAACAAAACGATTTCAAAAATCAAATTACTTTTAAAGCACTGCTTTAAGTACTTTTTCTTTATCGAGCTTTTTGGTGCAGAAGAACCAGTCTTTGCACTCGAGGCCTTCTTCTTTGCCTTCCATGCGATCCTGAGCTGCGCCACACGAACCTGCAGGCGAAATAATTACATCGTCGCCCGGACGCCAGTCGGCAGGGGTGGCAATGCCAAACTCGTCGGCAGTTTTGAGAGCGATAAGCGCACGGTACAATTCATCGAAATTGCGGCCAAGGCTTAGCGGGTAATAAATAATTGTACGGATAACCCCTTTGGGATCAATAAAAAACACGGCGCGAACTGCTTTTGTGTTGCTTTCGCCCGGCATCATCATACCATATTTGGTTGCAACTTCCATGGTAATGTCTTCAATTAACGGGAATTTTACTTCCACGTTTTTCATTCCACGGTATTCGATTTTTTCTTTTATGGTACGCAACCAGGCAATGTGGCTGTAAAGCCCGTCAACCGACAAGCCTACCAATTTGCATCCTGCTTCGTTGAACTGTTTTTCCATTGAAGCAAAAGTCATGAACTCCGAAGTACAAACCGGTGTAAAATCGGCAGGGTGACTGAACAATATTACCCAACTGCCTTTGTAATCGGCAGGGAAATTGATTTCGCCTTGAGTAGTTACTGCTTTAAACACGGGAGCTTTTTCCCCAATACGTGGCATGGCCACTACTTTTTCATTTTGTTCTTCCATAATTGAAATGTTTTAATGTATGAGTAATTGTGTTAAATTCAGATTTACAAATTAATAACTGTACCGGTTTCTAAATAAAAGGTTTCGCCTTTAAAATTTGTTTGAAATTGCACAAACTTTTCAATTCCGGTACAATGGCCGGTAAAAACCGAACGCACACCAATAATATTGAAATAGTTAATCATTTTATCAACATTCAACGAAGTGTCGTTCTTTATATGAAAACCGCCAATAACCTTATTAACAAACAGATTAAAAATTCGGCGTGCAGTTTCAACAATATTGGTAATTCCGTTGTGCGAACAGCTACTCACTATTGAAATTGCATTCTCGGTTTTTAGTACAAGAAAAAGTTCATCGGCAAAATTATCGGCAACTGTGTTTTCGTTTTCCTGAACAAAAAAACCATGTTTATGGCTATCGTCGGGGTAAGAGGTTTCGATATTTGCTACAATAAAAACATTGTCGATAACTTCAACCATTTTTTCAACAAATTTGAAACGCGGGCTTAAAGCATTAATGGTTCGCTTCACCCCAATATATCTTTCGTCATGAAACTTAGGCCAAAGTGCTTCCTTTTTGAGGTAAACAGGTGCTAGGTCGTTGTTCTCGATAAAATGTGGCAAACCACCAACATGATCGTAATGGCCATGACTGATCACCAGAGCATCGATAGCAGCAACATCGAAGCCCAGGGCTTTGGCGTTACGGGCGTAAAGTTTGCTCTGGCCAGTATCAAACATTATTTTCTTTCCATTACTTTCGATAACGAACGAGAGGCCATGCTCGGCACCTAATCCACTTTTCGATACGTGATTTTCAACTACAACTGTAAGTTCCATAAACTATTAATAGATAAATAAATATATTATTTTTCGCGTTCGTAATACCAAGCAGCCAAACCGCCTTCGAGCACTTTTACGTTGGTATAACCATTGGCTTTTAACACCAAAGCCCCTTCGTAACCCCGCAACGATATTTTGCAGAAAGTAACAATCAGTTTGTTTTTATCTTCGGGCAGCTCGTTCAACCTTGTGCGCAATTGTCCCAATGGAATTAACGTTTCGCCCATGCCTAAGCGCATTTGTTCAAACTCGTCGTAACCGCGCAAATCGAGCAAGAATACATCTTCTTTGTTATCGATCATCTGCTTCAAATCGTGTGCACAAATTCCATCGAAACGTTTTTTGCGTTTGTTTTGCATGATGTGAGCTGTAGCAATACTGTGATCGATGGCCAACGAGAATGGCGGTGCATAAGGCAAGTCGGCATTAATCATGTCTTCGACACACATTTTGGCCTGAATAGCCATTGCCCAAATAGCAATTTGCTTGCTTACATCGCCGGGGCCTACACATTGTGCACCTAAAATCTGGCAAGTTTCGTCGTCAACAATCAGTTTACTTACCAATAGTTTTCCATCCATAAAGCCTGGCTTATCGGGGCTGGCATTAATAACGGTTTCAACTTTAATACCTAATTTTTTTGCACGATCTTCCGATAATCCGGTTGCACCCACATTGTAATCGAATACTTTGCAAATACCGGTTTGAATGGTTCCTTTAAATTTAACCGAATTGCCTAAGACGGCATTTTCGCCGGCTACACGGCCTTCGAGGTTGGCCAAATCGCCATAAGGTGCCAATACTTTTTGATTGAAAACCAAGTTGGTCAGTTCAACACAATCGCCCACCGCATAAATATCGCTGTTCGAAGTTTGCATGTATTCGTCCACTTCGATTCCGCCCAGTTGGCCAATATTCAAACCGGCATCCTTCGCCAGTTTAACATTTGGCCGAACACCTATTGCAATTACTGCCAATTCGCAGGGTATTTCGGTGCCGTTTTGCAGTTTTACCGCAGTAAGTTTTCCGTTTTCGCCTATGAATTTGGCCACTCCATTACCGGTTATCACATTGGTTTTTGAACGCACATAATTTTCAACCAGCTTAGCCATTCCGTAGTCGAGGAAGGTAAGCAACTGAGGAAGCAATTCAATAACAGTGATATCGATACCGGCCAAATGCAAAGCTTCGGCAGTTTCAATTCCGATTAACCCACCACCTATAATCACCGCTTTACGAATTTTCTTTTCATCGCGGATATTGCGAAGGTAATCGGCATCTTTCATCGATTGTAAAGTAGTAATGCCATCAAGATTAACCCCTTCGATAGGCGGCATATTGGGCGTAGCACCTGTTGCTAAAATCAGCTTATCGTAGGGTACGTGCTCTTTTTCGCCGGTAATAATATTTTGTGTTTCAATTATTTTTTTGTCGGTATTAATTGATGTAGCTTCGGTACTCACCATTGCCCGAATTCCTTTAGCACTTAAATAAAATTTCTGATCGCGCACAACGCCGGTTGGTGTACTCAGCAACTGATTTCGGTTATCGAAAAACCCACCAACATAATAAGGATACCCACACGATGCCATCGAAAGTTCCGGATCCTTTTGGATAATGGTAACTTCGGCAAATTCATCAATCCGCCTTGCTTTTGATGCTGCTTTTGGACCGGCAGCCGAACCACCAACAACTACAATTCTCTTTTTGCTTTCCATAATATATCAGTTTTGGATTAGTAAGCTATTTTATTAAACTCCAAGGTATTGCAATATCTTCTCAAGGGTCATCGATTCGTCGTTGATAATTATTAATTGCAAATTCTGCTCATCGGCCAACTGCTGAACTTTTATGCCCAGCTCGTAAGCCAATAGCGTATTAACGCCATACGATTTCATTAACCAGGCAAAAAGCTTTTTGCCAACACCCTCAATTTCATCGATGTAATTATTTATAACAAACTCGTATTTTTTTTCTTCTTTATTTACAATGGCAAAATACGGGCTTCGCGAAAACTTCGTCGATACAGTGCCTTTCACATTATTTTCGCTTACAGGTATGGCAACTATCATTCTTATTCCTCCAAATTATAAATTGTGTTTGCCCCGCACAGCACACAGCACTCGGGCTGTTTTCCCAAAGGAGCATTAAACTTCGAATCGCAATTCTCGCAACAAAACCACGAACTATCAAAAAATATTCTTCCACCTTCGATACTTAGCTGACGCGCCTCGGTAATCATGGTGGCCATTTTAACACGGGCTTTTTGGTAAATACGTGTTACCGACGGACGCGAAACACCCATTATCGATGCCGCCTGCTTTTGTGTAAGTCCCTCGTAATCGAGTAAACGTATCGCTTCGTACTCGTCGATACTCAGTTTAACCGGCTCGGCATTTTTCCGATAATACCCCATTGGATTAAAACCTTTAACCCTTGGCGGCATTTGTATTTTACTTAGAACACGTGGTTTTGGCATTTGCTTTAAATATGTATAAAAACAAATATAAGAACATAAGTTCAAAACACAAATAACTTGAATCATTTATTTGCGCCTTCATAAAGCTCGAAAATATTGAATTCATGCTTTATAATTAGTCAATTCTTTTTAATTGAGAATATTCTCATTATATTTGCAGCAAATTACAAATACATGCCTCGTAACAAACGATTACGGAAAATAGTAGCTCCGCCACGTTTTAGTGGCTATAAACCATACGGGTGCCGCCCGCAAAGCAGCATACCGGTTGAACTTTTTTTTGAAGAATACGAAGCACTTAAACTGGCCGACTATAAAATGTTGAACCACGAACAAGCAGCAATTTTAATGGATATATCGAGGGCAACATTTGCACGGATTTATGAAAACGCCCGCCGAAAAATTGCTTTAGCACTTGTTGAAACCCGCGAAATAGTTACCTCAACCGGAAGCAGTTACACTGAAAAAAAATGGAAGCTTTGCAACAACTGCCATGCCCGTTTTAATAAATCGGGCAATAACACATTAAGTGCGTGCCCGTTGTGCAGCTCCGAAAATACAGTACACATAAACTTTTAAATACAAAATATGATTACAATTATTTCAGCACAAGAGAACAATACATCATCGCTGATGGACTCACGCTTTGGCCGGGCCAAATGGTTTTGCATTTTTAACGATGAGAACAACAGCACTTCGTTTGTCGAAAACCCACATTTCGAAGCGCAGGGCGGTGCCGGTGTAAAAACATCGGAAATGATAATAGAGCTTGGCGCAAAAAAAGTGATATCGGGACATTACGGCCCTAAAGCCAAAGAATTGCTCGACAAGTTCAACATCGAACAAGTTGAAATGCACGAAGAAAAAAGTATCGATGAAATTATCAAAAACTTATAAAATAAACGAATATGATTAAAAAAGTAGCTATTCCGGTAAATAATGGTATGCTCGACGGGCATTTTGGCCATTGTAAGCAATTTGCAATTTTCGATATCAACAATAAAGAAGTAATTGGCGAATCGGCTATTGATGCACCGCCACACGAACCCGGCCTTTTACCAAAATTTTTAAGCGAAAAAGGTGTAACCGATATCATTGCAGGTGGCATGGGACACAAAGCTATTACCCTTTTTCAGGAAAATGGCGTGAATGTTTTTGTTGGCGCACCTCAACTTTCGGCACGTAACCTTATCGACGGATTTTTGAACAATACCATTCGCTTTAATGCCAATTACTGCGATCATTAATTAAAAAACTTTATGCGTAAAGATTGTTATTACTGCCACTGTAAAACAAAAGACCTTCTTATATCAAAATTTGCTGCAAACAACGATCAGGCCGAAGAATTTTCTAACGCCGTTGAAAACTTCATGCAACACTACTGGCATTTGAGCAATCCGCTTATTGCCACGCATATACAGCGAATTGCAAAGGAAATTTTCAAAGAAACCGATTTGTACCAAAAAGAAAAGAAAAGCGCAAACAATTTATTGCTTAATAGGTACGATTACTGGCAACAAATGGTACAGCAAAGTACAAATCCGTTCGAAACAGCGGCCAAACTGGCTGCTACCGGCAACATAATCGATTACGGTGCACATGCTGTACCCGAACAGATTGAGCAATTCATTGTAAATAAAATGAAGGAGCAATTGGCCATCGACAATATTCGTGAGCTTAACGAAGCTGTTAACAAAGCTCAATCGATTTTATACTTGGGCGACAATGCGGGCGAGATTGTATTCGACAAGCTTTTTATTGAAACCATGGGGCACAACAACATTACCTTTGCTGTACGCGAAGACCCTGTAATTAACGACGTAACCTTGAAAGAAGCCAAAGCTGTTGGAATGAATAAACTTTGTAAAGTAATTTCGAATGGCTCCGACGCCCCTTCAACTTTACTCGAATTTTGTTCCGACAAATTTTTGAAAGCATACAAAAATGCAGACATTATCATTTCAAAAGGCCAGGGAAATTTCGAAGGATTAATGGATGTTACCGACAAAACCATTTTCTTTTTACTAATGGCAAAATGCGACCCGATTGCAGAAATGCTGGGTGTTGAAAAAGGAAAAATGGTGATCAAAAAAAGCAACTAAAAACATGAACGATTTGCGTATTGCAATAGCCAGCGGGAAAGGCGGAACCGGAAAAACTACCGTTTCGGTTAATTTATTCAAACAATTAGCACAAAGCGGTAAAAATGTGCAACTAATTGATTG
>JAFGAF010000181.1 GCA_016933815.1 Prolixibacteraceae bacterium | reverse complement strand
TTTGAATATACAATTACAGATAATTTTAACGGAAGGGCAACGGCACAACTTGTTGTTGTTATTCAGGGTATTAATGACGCTCCTCTGGCAGTTGACGATTCAATTACAATTTTTGAAGATACCCACATCACTTTTGTTGAAGAACAGTTTGGTTTGTTGAGCAACGATGGCGATATCGATCGCGACCCAATTATTGTTGCAGTTAACGATCAGGATAATTTCAGCAGTAACGGGCGTTACGGCCGATTAACCTGGCAGCCCAATGGCGCTTTCGAATACCAAACTTTTGTTGAAATTGTTGACAGTTTGTATCAAGGCCAGGAAGTTATAGATGAATTTACTTACACTATTGTCGATCCGCTGGGATTAACCGACAGGGCAAGCTTGTTCATCACAATTATTGGACAAAACGATGCTCCTGTAGCCAACGATTTTTCAATTGCTACACACGAAAAAGCACCGCCTTTAACAATTAGTTCTCGCTCGCAAGGAATTGTTAGTAACGATATCGATATTGACGATGCAACTGAATTTGGTATTGTTGATATTGAAAACGACCAAAGTGGTACAGTTGATGGTAAGTACGGATCGTTACAATGGAACTACGATGGTACTTTTATTTACAATTTGAATGAGGCAATGGATAGCTTAATGCTAAATGAATGTGTAGTAGATTCGTTCAGTTACACCATACAAGACCGATTTGATTCAGTTGATATTGCTTGGTTTGTTATCGAAATTACTGGCGATAACGATACGCCCGTTGCTGTTTCGGATACCCTGTATCTTAACGAAGACGATATTACCCTTTTGCCCGATTGGTCGTTGCTCGACAACGACTTCGATACCGATGGAGATTCCTTGTTTATGAATGCCATGAATGGAAATCCAAATAGCCCGGTGAGTACTCGTTTTGCCATGTTCGATTGGAATGCGCTTGGTAATTTCACTTACAATCGATACGAGTATGGGAACAAACGAATTGAGCTCGATACATTGGCTTGGAACGATTTGGTAATCGATTCAATAGCTTACAACATTGCCGATACCAACGGGGTACAGGCCATGGCTTATCTTTTCCTCGAAATTGAAGGCGTGAACGATGCACCATTTACCAAAAGCGATGCCAATTATATCAACGAAAATTCGACAAGCATTTCGAGTTTGTCGAACAACCATATTTTGAGCAACGATTTTGATGTTGACCGTGGCGACAGCATTATGCTGATGAACATCGAAGGCGATACATCCGGTTTGGTTATTGGTAAATATGGGCAACTTGAATGGCTTCAAACCGGTCATTATACATTTTTCAACAACTTCGACGCAGTTGATACGCTCGCTCAGTCCGAAAGAGCTTACGATATTTTCCGTTACACAATTTCTGACCGTCAAGGAGCTTTAACAATCGATTCGTTGGTGATTACAATAATTGGAGCCAACGACAGGCCCGTTGCTGTTAACGATACAATTCTGATTAACGAAGATGAAAGGTTTGTCGAAATATATCCCGATAACAATGGGTTGTTATGGAACGACTACGATGTTGACGGCGATTCGATTTATATCGCTTTAGAAGAAAACACAGTGCTAATCGAAGGCAAATATGGTACATTGAACATTTCGGCAACAGGTGAGGCATCCTACACAATGAACAACGAAATCGATTCATTGGCAAGCAATCAAAATGTTAAAGATATTTTCGATTATACCTTGTTCGATGTTTTGGGTTCGAGCAGTAAAGCAAAAGTGATAATCAATATTGTTGGTAATAACGATTTGCCGGTAGTGCCCGATGTTTTTGTTCAAACCGATGAAGATTTCGATTCGATTGTTGCAACAATTGACAGTGAATATGCATTGTTGTTTGCAGCCAGCGATATCGACGGCGATACCTTGAACGTTATTGAAGTAAACGACAGTACAGCTTTATTTATGCAGGGTATATATGGTAATTTGTTCTGGAAAAACGACGGTTCGTATGTTTATGAGAATAATTTACTTACGACACAACCACTGATGCAAGGCGATACAGTTTACGAACAATTTACTTTTGTGGTTGCCGATCCGTTTGAAGGTTACGATACCGCAATATTTACAATCGAAATTTTGGGATTAAACGATGCTCCATGGGCCAGTCCCGACTTTTATGAAACCATTGAGAACAATAGGGTTGCACTTAGCAGCTCAATGCCCGATCATATTTTGTATAACGATATTGACATTGATGGCGATGATTTTGAAATAAGCAACGTTAATCTGATCACATCAACATCGCTTAATGGTGAATATGGTCGCCTTAACTGGCAGCCCGACGGCAGCTTCGAATATTTCCCCGATACGCTTATTGCCATGGCTTTACGGCCGGGCGAAACTTTAACCGAGGTTTTTGTTTACGAAGTTGAAGATATTTATAATGCTGCCGACACTTCAACAGTAAATATTACAATTGTAGGTATAAATAATCCGCCGTTGGTAGTTAATGATACACTCGAAATCAGAGGGAAAAACTTAATCGCAACACTCGATCACAGTTTGCTTATCAATGCAGCTGATCCCGATAGGGATACCTTAAAAGTAGCCAGGCTTGAAAGCGATACAACTGGCTTGTATTACGATGAAAATTATGGGCAAGTGGTTTGGACGGTTGACGGGGCTTTGCAATATTTGTCCGATTCGGCATTCTTCATGCAACTAGGCCCAACCGAACAAGCGCGCAGGCCATACAGCTTTACAATTATTGACGAAGCCGGCGAAATTGGTCGTGCTGAACTTATTGTAATGTTTTATGGCGAAAACGAAGCACCTACAGCATTTAACGATAGTGTATCAATTAATGAAGACGAATTTGCTATAGTTGATGTGGTTGAAAACGATATTGATCCCGATTATGGCACAAGTACAGGAAATATCGATTTTGGATCCTTGTCGGTAACTGTAAGTCCTCGAAACGGAAAAGCACAGGTTAATACTGCAACTGGTGAGATATATTACTTCCCAAATGAAAATTTTAATGGAAGCGACAGCCTTCTGTACAGTATTTGCGACCAAGGTCACCCCGTTTATTGTAGCGAAGCTTGGTTATTTATTGAAGTGAAACCAGTTAACGATCCACCGCGTGCACGCCACTTAGTAATATCAACTCCTTTGAATACACCGGTAAGCTTTAATGCTTTCTATCAGGTCGAAGATGTTGACGATGGTGTTGACCCTCTGTCGGGGAAATTGGTTGATATGCCAGCCTCTGGTACTGCCGAATGGCCTGCCGATTCGTTAATAACCTATATACCTGATTTAGATTTTACAGGTGTCGATGAGTTTACCTATTCGTTGGCCGATTACCAAGGCGAAAATGCTTACGTTATTGTTAATGTTATTGTTCCCGATGACCGATTTGGTGCCCAAAACGACACCGTTATCACCCAAGAAAACAAAGTTGTTGATATTAATGTGTTGGTAAACGATACTTTAAACGGTTTCGAACCATCGCCTAATTTGTTAAGCATTAAAGTTTTCCCAGTAAACGGCACGGCAGGGTACAATCCATTTACCCGCAACATCACTTACCAGCCAAACCAAAATTTCCATGGTGTCGATAGCTTGGTTTACATTGTTGGATCGAAAACAGAGAACTGGGATTTTGCCATTTTGTACATCAGGGTTGAGCCGGTTAACCGACCTTTGGTTGCCAATAACGATGCAGTAACTACTTTCATTAATGCACCCGTTCAAATTCGTATTTTACAAAACGATTACGACTACGACGATGGAATTGATACATCAAGTGTTCGTATCTTGGTGCAGCCGCAAAACAGTAAAACCGATATACAGTTCGACTTCAATACCGGTTATGCTTACTATACTCCGCTTGATGAGTACAAGGGTTACGACAGCTTCACTTACCTTGTTTGCGATTTGAATACTGATATGCCAAGTTGCGATACGGCTACAGTTGAAATATTGGTTCGTTCGCGTCACGAAGATTTCATTGCGCAAAACGATTATTATCCTATTGAAGAAGGACAAACTGCTCTGTTAAACAATCCTCACCCGATTAATAACGATGGCAATGAACAAAACATGCCAATGTTGGAAAGCTTTACAGTCATTACATCACCTCAATTTGGCGAGTATAGTTTAATCGAATCGAACAAGGTGATAAGCTACACGCCAAACGAAAATTATTTTGGACCCGATTGGATTGATTACCGTGTGTGCGATTCGAACAATAATTGCGATTTTGCTCAAATTAATATTTGGGTTGAGCCGGTAAATAATGCGCCAGTAGCCATCGATGATAGCTATGTGGTTAACGAAAATGTGCAAAAACGATTCTATGTTTTAGCCAACGATTTCGATGTTGACGGAATACTTAATTTTGCAAGCCTCGACACAGTTGCAGGCGAAGGACCTCGTAAAGGCGAGCTTATTATTGACCGGAATACAGGAACAATGCTTTACACACCACAAATAAATTCCGATGTTGATAGGTTTAACTACCGCATTTGCGATAACGAAGGCAATTGTTCCGAAGCAACTGTAATGGTAATTGTCGATTTGGGCAACACCATTTTGCATTACCAAACAGTTACCGAAGATGTACCCGATACTTTCAGCGTAAAACCACCAATGGCAGCCTATAACCTCTTTTTTGATATTGCTGATACACTCGAAATTATGGCTCCTGAAATGGGAGCGTGGGATATGATCTTCGATAACATCGACCCACGTATTGTTTACAACCCGATGCACGATTCAACCGGAAACGATTACTACAATGTGGTACTGTATGCCGAAAACGGCGATTCTGTCGATTTGAGGGTGTATGTTGAAATTATACCGGTTAACGATGCTCCGGTGGCAATGCCCGATACCATTGTTTGGAATGAGCCTTCCGATTCAACCATAGTTCATTATTGGCAATTGTTGAACAACGATTTTGATGTTGATGGCGACCAGTTATTGCTTACCGAAGCAATCACAAATACAAGCGATTCATTTTCTTTTGCCTGGAATGCCGATAGTACTTTTACAATTTATTCCGATTCGATTAATTGGTGCGAAGCTTGGTTTTATTACCAAATATCCGATGCCGATGGTGAAACATCTGAAGCAATGGTTTGGATTACCCCTATATTAACAGGTTTGATTGCAGTAAACGACACAGTAAGTGTAGAAGAGAACAGCGGCAACAATCAATTCGATGTGTTGCTTAATGACAGCATTAAAGACAATCAGCGCTGCACAATCGATTCCTTGTATATTATTACAATGCCTTTAAACGGTATCGCCGATGTTTCGTCCGAAAAAATGGTACTCTATCGTTCAAACGAAACCTACTACGGCCCCGATTCGTTGCAGTATGTAATTGTCGATATTTGGGAGCAAACCGATTCGGCATGGGTGTATATCGATGTTTTGCAACGCAATAATCCACCCGTTGCCGTTGCCGATGTGGTTGAAAACGATTTCGATCAGGTGCTCATTATTACTGCGCTCGATAACGATTACGATCCCGATCCCGATGGTTACATCGATACAATACGTACCCATATAAATATCGACGAACTGCCGCTTTACGGTACGGTGGTTTACAGCCCCGATTCGGGATGGTTTGTTTATACTCCGTTCGAATTGGTTTGCGAAGGCGATCAGTTTTCATATACCATATACGACAACGAAGGCGACTCCGCTTCAACAACAGTTACCATTCAATTGCCTGCCGAGGCAAATATTGTTGCTGTTATCGATACAGTAAAAACATGGCCCGGTGTGCCAAAAGATTTTAATGTATTGCAGAACGATATCGGCTTCTTCTTACCTTATGTCGAAAACTATACTCAGCCACAAATTGGATCGGTTGACCAAATTGGAGATTCTACCTTCACGTATTACTCCAATCCCGAAACGATGGAAAAGGACAGCATGACCTATGAATTGGTTTCGCCTTGCGGAAATTTTGTTGTTGGGAAAGTTATTTTTGTAATAGAGGAATTAAGGGTGCCCGAAATAATTACACCTAATGGCGATGGCAAAAATGATGTGCTCATTATCGACGGTATTGAATATTTCCCCGAATCGATGTTGCGCATTTACAACCGTTACGGACACGTGGTTTACGTTAAGCGCGGATACACAAGCGATTGGGATGGTCATTCGAATCAAGGTAGTTTGGGAGGCGATAAACCCTTGCCCAGCGGAACTTATTATTATACATTGGAGTACAACGAAGGACGTAATAAACAAAGTGGAATAATTTATATTTTCAATTAACCTATGTTTGCGAAACGAATAACATATCAGAAAAATGTTGCATTAAAGCTTCTTGCGTTGGCTTTGATGTTGCTGTGTGTTGTTGTTTCAAAAGCTCAGCAGGATCCGGTTTTTACCCAATACATGAACAATATTTCGTCGCTTAACCCTGCCTACACCAATGTGCGGGGTGTTGCTTCGTTGGTTTCGGTAAACCGCAAGCAGTGGATCAATTTCGATAAAGCTCCTTTTACTTCAGCTCTAAACTATTCAATGCCAATCGATAGTTTGGGTAAAATGGGCGGTGGTATCGATTTTCTGTACGACAATACTCATGCAACTACTTTTACAAACTTTTTTGCCGATTATGCTTATCAGGTTAGAACATCGTCAACCACTATCCTGAGTTTTGGATTGAAAGCCGGTTTTAATTATTTACAGCCCCGACTGACCGAACTCGACCGCTACCATATCGACGATCAGTATATTCTCGCATACGGCGATGTGCCAAGGTTAATGCCGAACTTTGGTGTTGGTGTGTTTTGGTATGCTCCTAATTATTATTTGGGCTTTTCGGTGCCGCGTTTGTTGCGTACACGTTTTCACCGTAATGTGGTTGATGTAAATGCTGCCAGTCGCTTAGAACGTCATTACTTTTTTCATGCAGCTTACATTTACAATATTTCGCCAAGTTTAGTGTTTAAGCCCGGTGTTGCAACTATCGTGGCACCAGGTACGCCTTTTACTGCCGATTTCGATTTTAGTTTTATGTATGCCGATCAGTTTTGGCTGGGTGCCATGTACCGCATTAGCGATGCTGTTGGTGCATATGCTCACTTCCAATACGAGAATATAAAAATTGGTGTTTCATACGAGTATCCGTTAACCGACTTGGGCTATTATACCAATGGAACGGTTGAGATTTTATTGCGTTTCGATTTCAAAACCAAAGAAACTCAGGTATTCCCGTCGCCTTCTTTTTAATCATCGTCGCCGCCGCCATCTACAACGTCACTTTCTTTAGCTTTCAGGTAACGGTATATTGTTGATTTTCCAACACCAAGCCGTTTGGCTGCTTCGCGAACATTCTTGTATTTATTTACAAAATACTCAATAATTTCTTCGTTGTATTCTTGTAGGGTTTTTTCTTGCGAAAGAAGGTTTTTGTTCAGGTTTACCGGGTTAATGTTGATGTGATGATCTTCTATTTCGTTGGTGTCGGTTAGTACACAAGCCAGATCCATTAGTGCTTTCAGCTCGCGTACGTTGCCCGGGAACGAGTACGATCTGATTTTTTCAACTGCTTGGTCAGTAAGGTTTTTAGGTTCCATGTTGTTTTCGGCGCAAAAAACGTTGGCAAAGTGTTTGGCAAGCATAATGCTGTCGCTGCCTCTTTCGCGCAAAGGAGGAAGGTTAATGGTGAGCCCAAGTAGCCTGAAATAAAGGTCTTCTCTGAATTTTCCGTTTTGAACCTGATCGATAAGGTTGCGGTGGGTTGCAATGATGATCCTAACATCGAATTTTATGGCTTTGTTGCTGCCAAGCCTTACAACTTCGCGCTCCTGGAGTACACGCAATAATTTTGCCTGTGTGCTTAAGTTCATTTCAGCAATTTCATCAAGAAAGAGTGAACCTTCGTGTGCCAGTTCAATTTTTCCGGGTTTGCTGCTGTCGGCTCCGGTAAAAGCACCTTTCTCGTACCCAAAAAGTTCACTTTCAATTAGCGTTTCGGGTATCGATGAAATATTTACCGGAACAAATGGTTTGTTTTTTCGTGTGGAATTATAGTGAATGCCCTTGGCAACAAGCTCTTTACCTGTGCCGGTCTCGCCAAATACCGATACCGAAATGTTGTTTCGGGCTGCTTTCCCCATTAAATCGAAAACACTCTCCATCGATTTGCTGCTTCCTTTAATAAGTTGCCTGAAATTGTATTCGTGCGAAATGGCTTCTTTTAATATTCTGTTCTCTTTGGTAAGCTCGAAACGCTCAATAATTTTTTCAATTGAAATGGTGATTTTTTCGCGTGTATCAACCCCTTTTACAATATAATCGTAGGCTCCAATTTTGAGCAAGTTTACAGCAGTACTGATGTCGTTTTGCCCCGAAACAATGATTACTTGAGTATCGGGCAGTTGTTGTTTTATGATCTCGAGGATTTCTTTGCCATTGTAATCGGGCAGTGTATAGTCGAGTGAAACGATGTCGGGTTGTTCGTTTAGCCGTTCAATGCATTCGCGCCCCGATGAAATGGGGATAACTTCGTACATCTCATTTAATTCGAGGGTTTTGTACAATACCTTTAAAAATAAGGAGTTGTCGTCAACTACAAATATTTTGTATTTTTTTCGGTTCATAGTGTCAGTTAATTTTCACCAAAAAAACATTGTTAGTCCCATAATTGTTCGTTTTGTCCCAATTTGAAACAACGTATCTAATGGTTGATTTTATAAAGTGCAGATATATAGGGGTTTGGATTTTTGGCATTTCGTTTGGTTTGTTATGAGTAATTAAAGAGGAAATGATTTTTTTAAAAAGGGAGATTAGCAATTTAGATTGGGTGTTTTAAATTGAATGGGAGTTAGTTTTAGTTTAGGTTGAAGTTAGTTTGGTTATTTAGTGAAAGGGATCTATGTTTAAAAAAGTAGAGAGAGATTCATGAGGGGAAGATTTTAAACAGATCACTTAGGGGTGAAGCCATTCAGGTTTCACCCTATTTGTATAAAAGCTTTAATTGTTCGACGATGCAGAATGAAAATCCAATATGTTTTACCAAATGCCATCAATGTATATTTTATTATACCGATAGTTGTGTTGCACTAAAAGGCGATAATTTCTTCTCAATAGTAAAAGAAAATCAATTGAGTTTGCTGGTTAAAAACAGGGGGCGTTTCAATTTGTCGGAACAAAAACTTAAGCAATTGAATATACTTTATCCCGAAAAACAATTAGTCCCTGCCTCTGAATAAATGAATAAAGCCCTTTTGGATTCCTTTAACAGGTCGGCCGTAGCGCCGGTCTTCTTCGTTTTGCACCAAACTCCGTCCTTCGTATTCAATAAGGTAATAATACACACCGGGCGATGCCATGCGGCTACCTATTTTACCATCCCATACCGAATGCTCAACGGTATAATCGCTCGATTCGATATTGCTGTAATCCCACGAGTGTACTATTCCGCCCCAACGATTGAAAATTTTGATATTTAGTTTTCGCATCGATGTTGTTTCAATAACAAAAACGTCGTTTTTACCATCGCCGTTAGGTGTGAAAACGTTAGGGACTTTAATGTAAGTTGTGTCAACATTTATGAATGTTCCGGGGGCCATGTACAAAGTGTCGTAGCAGTTGCCTGTTTCGTTAACTTTAACCGTAACCAGGCGCACAAGGTATTCGCCGGCCATTTCGTAACGGTGCATGGGCGAATCTTCGTAAAGAATAAAGTCAACGCTGTCAACCGGTTCGTTTTCAGCTTCTTTTTTCTCTTGTGAAATAATAAAATTGTCTTTGTAGAAAAACCAAATGGTTGAATCGTAATTTATTGAGTTGTTAGTGAAATTAACTTCAAGCACCGCTTCGCCTTCCATTGGGTCGGCAGTAAAAGCAGCTAGGGTAACTTTCGAAATATAATCGACAGCTCCTGCTCCTTGGCAGCCAAATTCATCTTCAACAATTAAATCGTAGGTAACTGGCGAGTCGGAGGCTATTGGCGGTTCAATACGTGGAGAGATATACGAACGAACCAATTCGCCATTTTGGTACCAACGTGTGGTAAACTCCTTAGAGGCATTCCTAACGCTGCTTGCTTGCCCGTTTGTGGTGTTGTAAACCGTTAAAGGCGCATATTCGTAGTCGGCCCAAATAATAAATTCTTCGCAATTCGAGCTTGAATCGGGTATTTCGGCTTTTGTTACTTTTATCCAATTGTGTAATACCCATGCTTTTAATTGGGTCGAGTTGCCGTTCGATTCAATGGTTACCCTGTAGCAGCCATCACTTAAGTTTGATGCTGTTGAGAATAAGGTGTCGGAGCTGATGTTTCCGTTGTAGGCTAAAAAACTGTTCGATGTTCTATCGTATTTTTCCCAGTTAAAGGTTGAACGTTCGGGGAAAGGCGACTCGGCACTTAACGAGCCTGTTGCTGAGTTTTCGTTGTTGGCGCAAAAAATGTAAAAAAGATCACCAAAATCGGTTTTGTTCGAATAGTTGGCATTTGGCGATGTAAGTTCTTGAGCCATAACAAGGCTGCTTGTCAGAACTAAGATTGTTATAAAGAAATAGCTTATTTTATGCATGTTTTCAGTATGTTTTCTAAACAATGATAACTCATTTGTGCTTGAAAAATTGTTTATGCTTTCAATTTGTTTTTCAAGTAACTCGACTACAAAATTAAAATTTTAATGTAGATTAGGCTTTAAATCTTATCACATCTGTTATTTTTGAGGACAAAAAATTGAGAACTATTTACTCAACGATTAAATTTTACCACTTTGTTTTATGGAATATGCTTATCTCGAAGGTTTAAATAACGAACAGCGAGCTGCTGTTGAACACATTAACGGTCCAAGTTTAGTTATTGCAGGTGCCGGCTCGGGTAAAACAAGGGTGCTTACTTCGCGCATTACCCATGTTTTGCGTATGGGCAACCAGCCATCGTCGGTTTTGGCACTTACTTTTACCAATAAAGCAGCCCGCGAAATGAAAGAACGTATTGCTGCCGTAGTAGGCGTTAATACGGCCAAATACCTTTGGATGGGCACCTTTCACTCAATTTTTGCACGCATTTTACGCTCCGAAGCTGAGCGCTTGGGATATCCAACAACTTTTACAATTTACGATACTTCCGACTCAAAAAGCCTTATCCGAAGCATCCTTAAATCGATGCAGCTTAGCGATAAAGAGTACAAACCCAATACTGTTTTGGGGCGTATATCGGCTGCCAAAAACAATTTGATAACTGCGGCAGCTTATGCCAACAGTCCCGGTGCCGTTGAATACGACCGAAGCATTCGTATGCCCAAAATTGTCGATATTTATAAAGAATACAGCCGAAGATGCAAAGTGGCCGGTGCAATGGATTTTGATGATTTGCTGCTCAATACCAATCTTTTGCTGCATCAGTACCCCGATGTGCTTAAAAAATATCAGGATAAATTTCGTTTTATTTTGGTTGATGAGTATCAGGATACCAACTTTTCGCAGTACCTGATAGTGAAAAAATTGGCCGATGCCCACAATAATATTTGTGTAGTTGGCGACGATGCGCAAAGTATTTATTCGTTCCGTGGGGCTCGTATCGAAAATATTCTGAATTTCAGAAACGATTATCCGGGCTATAAAACATTTAAACTTGAGCAAAATTATCGTTCGACACAAACTATTGTAAATGCTGCAAACAGCATTATTAAGCAAAATAAAAGGCAGTTGCACAAAGATGTTTTTTCGAAAAACGAAGTGGGCAACAAAATTCAGGTTATTCAGGCTTTAACCGATACCGAGGAAGGTATTTTGGTGGTAAACGAAATAAACCAACATCGTTTAACCAATCACGATCAGTTTTCTGATTATGCTATTTTGTATCGCACAAATGCTCAATCGCGTATTTTCGAAGAACAATTGCGCAAGCAAAACCTTCCTTATAAAATATATGGCGGATTGTCGTTTTATGAACGAAAAGAAATTAAAGACCTGTTAGCTTACTTGCGCATTACCGTAAACAGTAACGACAATGAGGCTTTTAAGCGTATCGTAAACTATCCGGTAAGAGGAATCGGACAAACTACGCTCACTAAACTCGAAGAGACAGCAAATCAAAATAGTGTAAGTGTTTGGGAAATAGCACAAAACCCTTCGGCATACAATGTCGAAATTAATAAAGGCACAATTGCAAAAGTTGGTGTTTTTGTTGCTTTAATAAATAGCTTTAAAGCTCAATTACTTGAAAGTTCGGCGTACGAAGTTGCTCTTATGGTGGCGCGCCAATCGGGTTTGATTGAAGATATCTATAAAGATAAAACACACGAAAACCTGAGTAAATTTGAAAACGTTCAGGAATTGCTCAATGCGATACAGGATTTTTCGATCAACGCTTTGGAAGAAGGCTTGCCCAACCGGCTCGAAAATTATTTGGAAGAAGTGGCGCTCATTACCGATCTCGATACCGATAAAGGTGAAGACAGAAACCGTGTTACTTTAATGACCGTACATTCGGCAAAAGGACTCGAATTTAAAAATGTTTTTGTGGTTGGAGTTGAGGATAAGCTTTTCCCATCGAGCTTCTCAGGTGTTTTATCGCCCGAAAACCTCGAGGAAGAACGACGCTTGTTTTATGTGGCTTTAACACGTGCCATGAAAAACGCTTGGATATCGTTTGCCCGCCAGCGTTACAGTTGGGGGCAGTTAACTTTTTGCGAGCCCAGCAGGTTTATAAGCGAAATTGACAGTGAATACCTGCAATTGCCTTCAAGCATGAACATGCCTTCGTTTGTACCTGGTGGTTTTGACCGACGTAACAGCGATTTGGTTATTGACGATAAAAAAACCTTTGGACGAAAAATGCCGCCACAACGTACGCCAACTCCGCCTTTGCCTCAGTTAACACGCAGGCTTACCAACTTACAACAGGCTCAGAATAAGGGGGGTGGCTTTGCTGCAAGCAATCCCGATCAAATACAAGTAGGAGTTGAAGTGGAACATCAGCGTTTTGGCCGTGGCAAAGTTATTGGGATCGAGGGTGACGAGTCGAGCTTAAAAGCGACTGTTTTGTTCCAAAATGCCGGACGAAAACAATTATTGCTTAAATTTGCACGCCTCAAAATTGTGGAATAGTTAATTTTATCCTTTATTTGTTTCTCTTTTACTGCTTTGCTCCAAAGGTACTTGCAGTTTAAAATTGTTTACTTAAATTTGTATGGCTTCGACAAAAACATGCCCTTTCCGACTTTCGAGCCCGAAATATCCATGAATAACTGGGTTATAATACTTTTACAGAAAAAAATAATTACACGATAACGAATCATTAAAAAATAATGGATTACAATTCGAATCAAAAGAAACTGGTACTGCCCGAATATGGCAGGAATATTCAAAATATGGTCGATCACGTACTGACCATCGAAGACCGTGAAGAACGCCAACGTGCTGCTCAAACAATTATCGATGTAATGGGGAATTTGTATCCCTACCTGCGCGATGTGGAAGATTTCAGGCATAAGTTATGGGATCACCTTTGCATTATGGCTGATTTTAAACTCGATATTGATTATCCTTACGCTTTACCCGATATGGAAGTACTAAGGGCAAAACCCAATAAAATTCCATACAATTCGGGTAGAATTAAATACAAGCATTATGGAATTGTTGTGCAAAAAATGATTAAGCGTACAGCCGAATTCGATGAGGGCCCCGATAAAGACCTCTTGGTTCAGATGATTGCCGACCACATGAAAAAATGCTACTTAACCTGGAATAAGGAAACTGTTGACGATGAGCGAGTAATGGCCGATTTTCAGGAGCTTTCGAAAGGCCGTATCGATGTGCCTGATGATTTTCAGCTTAAAGATAGTAAGGATTTAATTTTCAATACCAAAAAGAAAAATCCGAAACAACAGGGCAAACGCCAGAATCAAAAAAAGCGCTAACAAGTGTTTATTCATCCAACTTTATAAACGATTGTAGAAAATGGCAACATTCGAGATTGAAGGAGGTTATAGCTTAAAAGGCGATTTGTATCCTCAGGGCGCAAAAAACGAAGCACTACAGGTATTATGTGCGGTTTTACTTACTCCCGAAAAAGTTACCATCGACAACGTACCCGAAATTCGCGATGTACTTCATTTGATTGAACTGCTCGAAGCGCTTGGTGTTGAGGTGATAAGGGAGAAAAAAGGCTGTTTTTGCTTTTGTGCACAAAATGTTAGCCCCGATACCTTAAAAACCGAAAAATACCGTAAGCTGGCAGCCAGTTTACGCGGATCGGTAATGATTTTGGGCCCTATGCTTGCCCGCTTTGGTGTTGGGTACATACCACAACCCGGAGGCGATAAAATTGGTCGTCGCAGACTCGATACGCACTTTATTGGTTTTCAGAATCTGGGTGCCGATTTCATTTACCGCCCCGACGAAAAAATTTACGAAATAGCAGCCAAAAACCTCAGGGGAGCTTACATGTTGCTCGACGAAGCATCGGTAACCGGTACGGCCAACATTATAATGGCTGCTGTGATGGCGCCCGGTATAACTACAATATACAACGCCGCTTGCGAACCTTATATTCAGCAGCTTTGCAACATGTTGGTGTCGATGGGGGCAAAAATTAGCGGTATTGGTTCTAATTTGCTTACCATCGAGGGTGTTGACTCCTTGTCGGGTTGCGAGCATACCATTGCCCCCGACATGATAGAGGTTGGCAGTTTTATTGGTTTGGCTGCAATTACCAAATCCGAAATCACAATCAAAAATATTAATATCGAACAGTTGGGCATTATCCCTGCTCAATTCAGGCGTTTGGGCATTAAAATGGAATTCCGCAACAACGATATCTATATTCCGCAACACGAAAATTACGAAATTGAGAGCTTCATCGACGGTTCAATAATGACCATTGCCGATGCTCCCTGGCCGGGGCTTACTCCCGACTTGTTGAGCGTATTCTTGGTGGTGGCAACACAGGCTAAAGGGAGTGTGCTTATTCACCAAAAAATGTTCGAAAGCAGGTTGTTTTTTGTAGATAAACTGATTGATATGGGTGCGCAAATTATTCTTTGTGATCCGCACAGGGCAACAGTTATTGGCCTTAATCATCAACATCGTTTGAAAGCAACAACAATGGTTTCGCCCGATATACGCGCGGGGGTGGCTTTGCTTATTGCAGCCATGTCGGCCAAAGGGAAAAGTACCATTCATAATATTGAACAAATTGACAGGGGTTACGAAAATATTGAGGAACGATTAAATAATATTGGGGCAAAAATTAAAAGGATAGATTAGCAAATAGACTTAATATTTTTATTTTTACAGAAAAAACGTGCAAATGAGCGCAAAATCAAACCAAAAAGCTAAAAAACAAGCAAAGCAAAAAGTTTCGGCAAAAGATCTTCTGACCGAACTTTTACCGCTTATTAAATCATTCGGACTTTGGATAGTATTGGTGATAATTGTTGCCTGGGACTATACCAACTACCGTTTCTTTTCAATGGCCTTTATTTATTTTACAACTTACCTGACCTTTGGATTGGCCAAAATAATGTTTCTGCAAGCAGCTGTATTGGGCGCCGGTACCAGCATGATGACTACCATCGAGGTGAATTATTTGTCGATTGTTGTCAA
>JAFGAF010000180.1 GCA_016933815.1 Prolixibacteraceae bacterium | reverse complement strand
TATGCCTGCTGTGTCGATAAACCTGAACTGGATGCCATCGATAATAACCACATCTTCGATAACATCGCGGGTGGTGCCGGCAATTTCAGAAACGATGGCGCGCTCCTCGCGCAGAAGGGCATTCAGGAGTGTCGATTTACCAACATTCGCATCGCCAACAATCGCCACAGGCAATCCGTTTTTTATAGCATTGCCGTATTGGAAAGAAGCGGTTAACTTGCTGATTAATTGAAATATATCGTTTGATAATTGAAGCAGTTGTTCTCTATTGGCAAACTCTACATCTTCTTCTGAAAAATCGAGTTCGAGTTCAACCAACGAAGTGAAGCTTAAAAGCTGGTTACGAAGCAGTTTTATTTGATCGGAAATACCGCCGCGCATTTGTTGCAGTGCAATTTTTGCGGCAGCCCCCGACGAAGCAGCAATTAAATCGGCCACAGCTTCGGCCTGCGACAAATCCATTTTACCATTAATGAAAGCACGCTGGGTGTATTCGCCCGGTTTGGCCATGCGGGCACCATTGTCAATCAGTAGTTGAAGAATTTTTTGCTGAATATAACTTGACCCGTGGCACGATATTTCAACCATATTCTCACCGGTAAATGAATGGGGTGCTTTAAAAACACCGGCAATCACTTCGTCAACAATTTCATTATTGTTATCGTTTATTGTTCCAAAATGAAAAGTACCGCCATTTTGTTGTTCAAGCATTTTTGAAGCTTTTGCCGATCGAAAAATTCTGTCGGCTATTGTAAGCGCATTGTTGCCCGAGAGTCTGATCATGGCAATTGCCCCGGTTCCGGGAGCAGTACTGATGGCACAAATGGTTTGTTGATCGATCATTATTGCTGTTTGTATTGAAATTTCGAATTGCAAATGTGATAAAATATTTCATCCGTACAAATTTTTTAAGACACTGAATATCTTTTGGATCGAAAGGCTACTTTTTTATCAACTCTTCGTCCCGATGGAACTCACGTGTAATTTGATCATGCTCGTTTCAATTTGTCGAATAATGTTACTGCTTATTCTATTTTTCGGCTAGTTCGGTGTTCGTAAATAAGCTTTGTTGCTATATAATTATTTTACAAAAGCTGCTCTATAATAAGTGCTATAAACAACAGATAATTAAATTGTTAGAAGCACAAATCCCTTGTTGTTATTTAACTGTTTTTCAACATTATGATGCTTGAAATGAATAAATTCGAAGCGGTAACAATTCTTTGTTTTTATTGAATAATATTACATTTGTCACCTTTCGAAAACGATTAAACCAATTAAGCTAATTAATTTGTTCGTTAACCGAAATTATTGTTACTGCTATAATTATTTTATAAACAAGAATTTATAAAACATTAATAAAATGAAATTACTCGAAGGAAAAACTGCAGTTGTTACAGGGGCAAGCCGTGGAATAGGCAAAGCAATTGCCTTATGTTTTGCTCAAGAAGGATGCAATATTGCATTTACCGATTTATTCAATGACGATAACATGAAAAATACTGAAGCAGAAATTGCTGCTTTAGGTGTTAAAGCCAAAGGTTATGCATCGAATGCTGCAAATTTTGAAGAAACACAACAAGTTGTTGCCAACATTGCAAAAGAATTTGGTCAAATTGATGTGCTTGTTAACAATGCCGGAATAACAAAAGATGGTGCATTGAAAAGAATGAGCGAAGAGCAATGGGATGCAGTTATTGCAGTTAACCTGAAATCAATTTTCAATTTCACTAAAGCAGTTCAACCTGTAATGTGGAAACAAGGAAAAGGCAGCATTATAAATATGAGCTCAGTAGTAGGTGTTTCGGGTAATGCCAATCAAATCAACTATTCTTCGTCGAAAGCCGGTATTATTGGTTTTACAAAGTCGGCAGCAAAAGAATTTGGTGTTCGCAATATCCGTTGCAATGCTATTGCTCCGGGTTTCATTATTACCGAAATGACCCATCAACTGCCCGAAGATGTTCGTAAAGCCTGGGAGGCAAATATACCGCTTCGCCGTGGTGGACAACCCGAAGAAGTAGCCAAAACTGCTTTGTTTTTGGCTTCCGACCTGTCGTCGTATGTTAGTGGGCAGGTAATTAATGTTTGTGGTGCAATGAATACTTAAGCTTTTCAGCTATATTTGCAACCCCGTCGGTAAAATGGCGGGGTTTTTTATTTCGAAAAAAGTCGGAAAAATGAACAAACGTGTACTATTTATTGGACTTACAACAATCGATATCCAATATTTTTTTGATGGTTTTCCGTTGCCCGATACCAAGCACAAAACCGAAGTGCCAATACTAGCTGCCGGCGGTCCGGCTGCAAATGCTGCTGTAACTTTTGCCCGATTGGGTGGCGAAGCTCATTTTTTGAGCTTTGTTGGTCAAAATCATTTTACCGAATTTATTCATAACGACTTAAAAGCTTGCAACATAAAGCTAATCGATTGTTTTGAGGGAAAATCCCATCAACCAATTGTGGCTACAATAATCACCAACATAAACAACAGCGAACGTACAATTTTAACCCATCATCCCGATAATGTAGAAATTGATTTCGATTTAGAAAGTGTTGAAATAAATACATACGACGCAGTATTATCCGATGGTTTTTACCCCGAAATTGCTGTTCCTTTATGCCAAAGAGCCCAAAATGCCGGCATTCCTGTTATATTGGATGGCGGAAGTTGGAAACCACAAATTCCTGCTATTTTGCCTTATGTCGATATAGCCATTTGTTCGGCAAACTTTATTCCGCCAACTTGCAAAAATTACACCGATACCATAAAATATGTAATGGAACAAGGCGTTAAAAAAGTAGCCATATCGCGTGGTTTCGAAAGCATTATTACCAACGAAGGCGAAATACCAGTTGAAAGGGTAGCGGCCATTGACTCTTTAGGGGCGGGCGATGTTTTGCATGGTGCTTTTGTTTGGTATTATTTTGGATGTGAAACGTTTACCGAAGCTTT